>JBOHXX010000223.1:0-5613 GCA_050737675.1 Pseudoxanthomonas sp. | reverse complement strand
GCGAAGGCCTGTTCGCCATCGCCGGCCGTGGCAGCCAGGCGGGCCGGCTGGCCGCCGCTGGTCGGCATGAGCAGGCCGAACTCTACCTGGCCGACCTGCAGCGCAGCTTCGGCGAAAACCTGCATCTTGAAATCACCCGCACCCAGCGCGAAGGCGAAGACGCGTTCAACGCCTTCGCCTTGCACGCAGCGGCGTCGCGTGGATTGCCGGTCATTGCCAGCAACGACGTGCGCTTCCTCGACCGCGATGGCTACGACGCACACGAAGCGCGCGTCTGCATTTCCACCGGCCGCGTGCTGGACGATCCCAAGCGCCCGCGTGACTACAGTGCGGAACAATTCCTCAAGTCACCGGACGAGATGGCCGCGCTGTTCGCTGACGTGCCCGATGCCATCGACAACACCTGGGCACTGGCGCAACGCTGCAACATCGAGATGCGGTTGGGCACCTACTTCCTGCCCGCGTATCCGGTACCGGCCGAAGAGACGCTGGACAGCTGGATCCACAGCCAGTCGCACGCCGGCCTGAAAGTACGCCTGGAAAAGAATCCGCTGGCGCCCGGCCACACCCGCGAAGACTATGAAGCGCGGCTGGACTTCGAGCTGGACACCATCTGCAAGATGGGTTTCCCCGGCTACTTCCTCATCGTGGCCGACTTCATCCAGTGGGGAAAGAACCAGGGCATTCCGATCGGCCCGGGCCGCGGCTCCGGTGCCGGCTCGCTGGTGGCATGGGCGCTGCAGATCACCGACCTGGATCCGTTGCCGTACGGCCTGCTGTTCGAGCGGTTCCTCAACCCGGAACGCGTGTCGATGCCCGACTTCGACATCGACTTCTGCATGGATCGTCGCGACGAAGTCATTGACTACGTCGCTGCGAAATACGGCCGCGACCGGGTCAGCCAGATCATCACCTACGGCACCATGGCGGCCAAGGCCGTGGTTCGCGACGTTGGCCGCGTGCTGGGCTTCCCGTATGGCCTGGTGGACGGCGTGGCCAAGCTGATCCCGCTGACCCTGGGCGTGACCCTGAAAGATGCGATGGGCGAAGGCAAGAGCGACATGGTGTCGCAGGAGCTGATCGACCGTTACCGCGACGAAGACGACGTGCGCGACCTGATCGACCTGGCGCGCGAGCTCGAAGACCTGACCCGCAACGCCGGCCGTCATGCAGGCGGTGTGGTGATCGCACCCACGCCGCTGTCGGATTTCTGCCCGCTGTTCGCCGAACACGACGAAGGCAACCGCGGCCGCAACCCGGTGTCCCAGTTCGACAAGGACGACGTGGAAGCGGTGGGTCTGGTGAAGTTCGACTTCCTGGGCCTGCGCACGCTGACCATCATCGACTGGGCTGTGAAGGCGATCAACCAGCGTCACGCACGCGCCGGGCTGCCGCCAGTGGACATCACTGCGATCCCGCTGGACGACGCCAGCGTCTACCGCGACGTCTTCGCCAACGGCAATACCGGCTCGGTATTCCAGTTCGAATCCTCGGGCATGCGCCGCGCCCTGAAGGAAGCCAAGCCCGACCGGTTCGAGGACCTGATTGCCCTTAATGCACTCTATCGCCCCGGCCCGATGGACATGATTCCCTCGTTCGTCGAGCGCAAGCACGGGCGCGAGCAATTCGAATACCCCGACCCGCGCACCAGGGTCATGCTCGAGGAGACCTACGGCATCATGGTCTACCAGGAGCAGGTCATGCAGATGGCGCAGATCGTCGGCGGCTACTCGCTGGGCGGCGCCGATCTGCTGCGCCGCGCGATGGGCAAGAAGGTGCCGGCCGAGATGGCCAAGCACCGCGAGATCTTCCGCGAAGGCGCCGGCAAGGACGGCGTTGGCCAGTACAAGGCCGACGAGATCTTCGACCTGATGGAGAAGTTCGCCGGTTACGGCTTCAACAAGTCGCACGCCGCCGCCTACTCGCTGGTTGCTTACCAGACCGCATGGCTGAAGAAGCACTACCCGGCCGAATTCATGGCCGCCACCCTGTCGTCGGACATGGACAAGACCGACAAGGTGGTCGCCTTCCTCGATGAATGCCGTACGCTGGAACTAGACGTGCTGCCGCCGGAAGTCAATGCGTCGGAATACATGTTCGTGGCCACCGACGCGCGCACCGTGCGCTATGGGCTGGGTGCGATCAAGGGCGTGGGCCGCGGCGCCTGCGAGGCGATCGCCAGCGAACGCGCGCAGGGCGGTCCGTTCAACACCCTGCTCGATTTCTGCAGGCGCGTGGATTCGTCCAAGCTCAACCGTCGCGCGCTGGAAGCGCTGGTCAATGCCGGCGCATTGGACGCACTGGGCAAGAACCGCGCTTCCTTGATGCTGCAGCTGCCGGAAGTGGTCAAGGCCACCGACCAGCTGGCGAAGGAGCGCGAGGCCGGACAGGTGTCCCTGTTCGGCGGCGGCGACGCCGCGCCCGCGCTGGAAGTGGTGTTGAGCGAAGTCGACGAATGGCCGCTGTCGCAGAAACTGGCGGGCGAACGCGAAACGCTCGGCCACTACCTCAGCGGTCATCCGCTGGATCCATGGCGCGACGACCTGCGTGGCCTGGTCGGCACCGACCTGGGCGAACTCGACAAGTTGTGGAGCTCGGCGCCGCAGGGCGAGAAGAAAGGCTGGCGCCCGGAAGTGAGCGTGGTCATCGCCGGCCAGGTGGTGGCGCTGCGGAAAAAAGGCGACAGCCAGGTCTTCGTGCAACTGGAAGACGGACGCGGACGCATCGAATGCAGCGTGTTCGCCGAGGCCTACACGCAACTGGCGCCCTTGCTGACCCGCGACCGCATCCTGGTCGTGCAGGGTGGATTGCGCGAGGACGAATTCAGCGGCGGTTACAGCCTGCGCGTGCGCCATTGCTGGGACTACGCGCAACTCTGCAGCAGCCACGCGCAACGCCTTTCCCTGCGCCTGGACATGCGCGTGCCGGGGATGTGGGACCGCATCGACGCGCTGCTGGCCAAGCATCGCCCCGGAGGTACGCCATTGCGCCTGGACCTGCTGCTGAAATCCGGCGACCGCGGTGTGGCCGGGGTGCTGGACTTGAATGGACCCAAGTCTGTGCGGGTGGATACGGAGCTGCTGGATGCGTTGCGTGCGCAGCCGGGGGTACGCACGGTCAAGGTCGCCATCAGCCGGCCTTGGGCAAACTAGCGCCCTGCCTGCAACTTGCCCTACCCGAGCGTACGGGTCTCCCGCTGTCATTCGGCTAAACTCCCCTCCTTTCCGGCCAGCGGCCCGTAAATGAACCCGAATTACCTGGATTTCGAACAACCCATCGCCGACCTGGAAGCCAAGATCCAGGACCTGCGCAGCGCCAGCGCCGGCCCGGCGGTCAACATCGATGCCGAAGTACATGCACTGCAGGACAAGCTGCGGGTGCGCACCGCGCAGATCTTTCGCGACCTGACGCCATGGCAAGTCTCGCAACTGGCCCGGCACCCGGCACGTCCCTACACGCTGGATTACATCCGCGTGTTCTGCGACGAGTTCCAGGAACTGGCCGGCGATCGCGCTTATGCCGACGACGCCGCAATCGTCGGCGGCCTCGGTCGTATCGATGGCCGCGCCGTGGTCATCATCGGCCACCAGAAGGGCCGCGATACCAAGAGCAAGATCGCGCGCAATTTCGGCATGCCGCGCCCCGAGGGCTACCGCAAGGCGCTGCGCCTGATGAAGCTGGCCGAGCGCTTCAAGCTGCCGCTGCTGACCTTCATCGACACCCCCGGCGCCTACCCCGGCGTGGGCGCGGAAGAGCGCGGCCAGTCCGAGGCCATCGCCCGCAATCTGATGGAAATGGCCGAACTGAAGGTGCCGATCATCTGCACGGTGATCGGCGAAGGCGGCTCCGGCGGCGCGCTGGCGATCGGCGTCGGCGACCGCACCCTGATGCTGGAATACGGGACCTATTCGGTGATCTCGCCGGAAGGCTGCGCCTCGATCCTGTGGAAGTCCGCCGACAAGGCCAAGGACGCCGCCGAACAACTCGGCATCACCGCCAAGCGCCTGTTGTCGCTCGGCCTGGTCGACAAAGTAGTGCGCGAACCCATCGGCGGCGCGCACCGCAATCCGCAGCAGATGGCCACGCGCCTGAAGGCGGTACTGCTCAACGAGTTGGACGCGCTGGAAAAGTTGCCGCTGAATGAACTGCTGGAGCAGCGTTACCAGCGCTTACGCGGCTACGGCGCGTACGAAGCGGCATAACAAAGAAACAGTTCATCGCTCACCATGCGCGCCCATATTGCAGTGGCGCCTGTATTTCCACGCCCAGCTCCTTCGCTGCGCGTCGCGGCCAGTAAGGGTCGCGCAATTCCTCGCGGGCCAGCAGCACTACATCGGCTTCGCCGTTGGCAATGATGTCCTGTGCGTGCTGTGGCTCGGTAATCAAGCCCACCGCGCCCGTGGCGATGCCAGCTTCCTTGCGGATGCGTGCGGCGAATCCGACCTGGTAACCCGGTCCCACCGGAATGCGCACGCCCGAGGCCAAGCCGCCGCTGGAGACGTCCACCAGGTCCACGCCCAACCCGCGCACGCTGCGCGACAGCTCCACGCTCTGTTCGATATCCCAACCACCTTCCACCCAGTCGGTGGCGGAGATGCGCAGCCATAGCGGATACCGCTCCGGCCAGACCTCGCGCAGCGCGACCAGCACTTCGCGCACCAGGCGGGTACGGTTCTCGAAACCGCCACCCCATCGGTCCTCGCGCAGGTTCGACAACGGCGACAGGAATTGATGCAACAGGTAACCGTGCGCCGCATGCAGTTCGATCAATTCGAAGCCAGCGTCAAGCGCGCGCACTGCGGCGGCGCGGAAATCGGCGATGACTCCGGCGATACCCGCTTTGTCCAGCGCACGCGGCATCGGATAGTCCGCACTGAACGCCAGGGCCGAAGGCGCGACCGGCTCCCAACCTCCGTTTTCAGGTCCGACCCGGTTGCCGCCCTTCCACGGCTCGGCGGTACTGGCCTTGCGTCCGGCATGCGCAAGCTGGATTCCGGCGACCGCGCCCTGTGCACTGATGAAGGCCGCGATGCGCGCCCATGCCTGCGCCTGTGCGTCGTTCCAGATGCCGGCATCGGCAGGCGAGATCCGACCTTCCGCGGAAACGGCCGAGGCTTCGGTGATCACCACCGATGCACCCCCTGTCGCGCGGCTGCCGAGATGCGCCAGGTGCCAGTCGCCGGGCGCGCCATCGGGCAGCGAGTACTGGCACATGGGCGAAACGGCGATGCGGTTGCGCAGCTTCAGTGAGCGCTGCTGCAACGGTTCGAATAACGCCATGGATGAGACCCTCGGGAACGGGCATGCAATGTACCCGTGCGCGCATCGTCAGTCGCGACCAGGGATGGACCGCTGCATGCCATGGACGCAACCGCTAGCATGCACACATGACATCCGCCGATCCGACCGCAGCGCTCGAACATGCACTTGCCCGGCCGGGGACCGGACCGCTGCTGGTGGGCTTCAGCGGCGGCCTGGACTCCACGGTGCTGTTGCATGCCTTGTCGCAAGACCCGGCATTCCGCGTGCGGGGATTGCGTGCGGTGCATGTCCACCACGGCCTGCAGGCCGCTGCCGACGATTGGGCGGCGCATTGCGCGCGATTCTGCGAAT
>JBOHXX010000222.1:0-5638 GCA_050737675.1 Pseudoxanthomonas sp. | reverse complement strand
CCTGTAGGAGCGGGCCCTGCCTGCGACCGCTCTTGGCGTGAAAGCAAAAAAGCGTCGCGGGCAGGGCCCGCTCCTACAATAAGCACATGCTGATCCCGCCGCCCTTGTCGCTCTACGTGCACCTGCCCTGGTGCGTGCGCAAATGCCCGTACTGCGATTTCAACTCGCACGAAGGCAAGGGTGCGCTGCCGTTCGACGGCTACGTGGATGCGCTGATCCGCGACCTGGACCAGGACCTGCCGCTGGTCTGGGGACGCAGCATCCATTCCGTGTTTTTCGGCGGCGGCACGCCCAGCCTGTTCCCGCCGGAGCAGATCGACCGCTTCCTGCAGGCGGCGAGCAGTCGCCTGCGTTTCGCGCCGAACCTCGAGATCACCCTGGAAACCAATCCGGGCACCGCCGAACACGGCCGCTTCGACCAGTACCGCAACGCCGGGGTGAACCGCATCAGCTTCGGCATCCAGAGTTTCGACGATGGTTGCCTGAAGCGCCTCGGACGCATCCACGACAGCGCCGAAGCCGAGCGCGCGGTGAAGCTGGCCCAGGACGCGGGCTTCGACAATTTCAACCTCGACCTGATGTACGCCCTGCCCGGCCAGGACCTGGCGATGGCCGAACATGACCTGCAACGCGCCTTCGCCCTGCATCCGACGCATATCTCGCACTACCAGCTGACCCTGGAACCGAACACGATGTTCTTCGCCCGGCCGCCGCAAGGCCTGCCGGACGACGACAGCGCCTGGGACATGCAGGAGCATTGCCAGGCCCTGCTCGCGGATGCCGGCTATGCACAATACGAAGTCAGCGCCTATGCCCGACCCGGACGCCAGTGCGCGCACAACCTCAATTACTGGCGTTTCGGCGACTACCTGGGCATCGGCGCCGGCGCCCACGGCAAGCTCACCCTGGGCGCGGAGCAGGACATCCTGCGGCGCTGGAAGACCAAACACCCGACCCTCTTCCAGGCCGAAGCAGGCACGCCGGAATCATGGGGCGGCGACGAGCGCATCGCCCCGGAACGGCGACCGTTCGAGTTCATGTTGAACGCGCTGCGGCTCAACGAGGGCTTCGCCCTGGCCGATTTCGAGGCCTGGACCGGCTTGCCGGCTGGGGCAATCCGCATGCAACTCGAACAGGCCCAGGCCCGCGGCTGGCTGGTCGCCAACGACGACCGGATCATGCCCACCGGGCTCGGCCGTCGCTTCACCAATGACGTGGTGGAACTGTTCCTGGGCCTGTAACCGGCGCTACTGCCGTTAGGGTCAAAGCATGCCCGCCGGGGAATGTGTTTAATATCGCCCCAGGGGAGTGACCGCCAGCATCATGTCGAAACCACCACACGCAGCGCCTTCAACGATTCCGGCGACGATCGCGTCCGCGCCGTTGCTGCCGCCCCGTGTCCGCCGCATCCTGGCGACCTTCTTCGCCCATGTAGCGACCGACCTGGGCGAGCGCATCAACCAGATGCTGGTGGAATTCGAGCAGCAGCTGTTCAAGTCCGCCGAACGCGCCCGCAGCAACGAGAAGCAGTCGGAACAGTTCGCCAACCTGCATGCGCTGCGCAAGAGCCGCAGCGACCTGCTGCCGATGTTCCTGGCGGGACTGGAAGCGGAAATCGCCAGCATCCGCGACCTGCGCCACAAGCCCGCCGATGCCCATGAGCGCATCGAATACCAGACCCTGACCCTGGTCGAAGACGCGGAAATGGACCAGGACATCGTGTTGCGCGAGATCGCGCGACGCCATGACACCCGCACCCACACGCCCCTGTACCTGATGGGCCAGCGTTTCGGCGTGCTGGCCGGTTCGCCGGCCTTCGATGTCGCGCTGCTGCCGGTCGGTCCACAGGCGTTGTGCCGGATATTGCGCGCTGCGGCGGGGGCGACCTTCGAGATCGACCTGGATTCGCAACTGGTGTTGTACAAATCCTTCGACCAGAAAGTGATGGCCGAATACACCGGCTGGATCGAAGTGCTCAACGAGCTGCTGGCCCGCCAGGGCGTGCTGCCGGGCCTGGTCTATGCCCCGCAACTGGCGCGCATCGACAAGCCTGCCGGGCGCAGGAACATTCCCGGGACGCACGCGCTTTCCGCCGCCTCGCAGCCGATGACCGACTGGTATGGCCAGTCCTCGCCCTCGGCGTGGACGGCGATGGACACCGACCGACGCGATGCTGGCGCGACCTCGCAGCAGGCTGTTGGACAGGCTGCTGGGGTCGCCGCGCCGGCAGGCGGCGGTGGCGACACCCAGACCTCGATGACGGCGGACGACGCCTCGTCCTTCGCCACGCTCCAGCAATTGCTCTCTGGTCGCCGGGTGGCGGCGATGGCCGGATCCGCCGGGCAGGCGTCCGCCCACGGATCACCCACACAAGCGCGTGCGGGTGGTCCGGCGATCCCGCTTCCCACCCAGGACGTGCTGTCCGGCTTGCGCCTGTTGCAGGCCCAGCCGATACCGGCGGCCATCCCCGGAAAACCCCGCCGCACCATGCTGGACGTGCAGGACAGCCTGCTCGCCCAGGTCCGCGAAAAGCACGGGCCGGGCGCCACGCTGGTGCAGCAGGATGCCGACACATTCGAGTTGCTGGGCCTGTTGTACAACGAGATGGAGCGCGAGGTGCAGCGCGACGCGCCCGCGGTCGACCTGCTGGTGCGGTTGCAGGTGCCGGTGGCGCAGGCAGCCCTGCACGATCGCGAGTTCTTCCTGCGCCCGCAGCATCCGGCACGCGAACTGCTGAACTCGGTGGCCGAATCCGGCGCCACCTGGCTGGGCGAAGGCGAGGACGACGCGCAACTGGTGCAGAAGCTGCATCATGCGGTGGATCGCGTGGTCGCCGATTACCACGGCAACGACGAGGTCTTCGAGAGCGCCAACAACGACGTGCAGGCCCACTTCCGGGCCATGGCGCGCAAGGCCGAAGTCGCCGAACGCAGGCATGTGGAAGCAGCGCGCGGAAAAGACCGGCTGGAAATGGCCAAGAACCGCGCCGCTGAAACCATCGAAAGTGCGCTGCAGGGACACACCCCGCAGAAATTCGTGCAGACCCTGTTGAACCAGGCCTGGGCCGACGTGCTCACCCTCAGCCAGCTGCGCAATGGCGAGGATTCGGAGGAGTGGCGCGAGCAGGTCGGGATCACCCGCCACATCGTCGCCAGCACCAGCGAGCCGGTGGAAGGCGAGGAGATCGCGGCCATCGATCCGGAACTCACTTCGAAAGTCGAGGCCGCCCTGGTCCAAGTGGGCTACCACGGCGACGAGGCCGCGGCCATTGCCCGGCGCCTGTCCAGCGCGGACGGCGAAGACGAAACCACTTCACGCACCGAACTGACCGCACGGCTGAAGGCGCGCGCGCGGCTCGGCGAACAGGCCGAAGCCAAGAAGAAAGCCCCTATCGAACGCACCTCGAAGGAGCAGGAATGCCATGACTACCTGCGCACGCTACCGTTCGGGACCTGGTTCGAATTCGCCACCAACCAGCAAGGCGACATGACCCGACAGCGCCTGTCCTGGTACAGCCCGGTCACCGACAACGCCCTGTTCGTCAACCAGCGTGGACAGCGCCTCGGCGAGCAGTCGCTCGACAGCCTGGCGCGATTGATGGCGCGCGACCAGGTGCGCGTGGTCACCCAGGACAAGGGACGCTTGATCGACCGCGCCTGGCAAGCCACGGTCAAGGCCCTGCGCAGCTTCACCGGCGGCACCGGTGCAAGCGACGCCGCCAGCGCGGGAGCCGGCGCATGATCAACGAATCGCGCCGCTCGCAACGCCGCAACGTCCACGAATCGGTGATCGTGATCGACACGATGACCGAGCAGGCCATCGGCCGGGTCGGCAATATCTCCGAGTCCGGCATGTTGCTGGTCGCCAGCGCGCCGCTGTGCGAGGACGCGCTGTATCAGTTGCGTTTCGAGATCATCGATCGCACCGGTCGGGTGGTATCGATAGATGCAGGCGCGCACCTGATCTGGCTCGGCAGCGCCAACACCCCCGGCCAGAGCTGGGCCGGACTGCGTTTCCTGACCCTCGAGGAAAGCCAGCTGGCGGTGTTGCGCCAATGGATATCGCGGCCCGACGCCCGCACGTAGGAGCTGACCTTGCCCGCGATGCTTTTGATCGATGTGGCGGTCCAGCGAAGAGCATCGCGGGCAAGGCCCGCTCCTACGGTCAATGCGTCGTAACGCCACTTGCGGCAAAATCACGGGATTCCGAAACGAGCGCCTGCGATGACCGCTACCGATTTCCATGCCCTGTACGCCGATCACCTGGCCACGATGAAGCGCCGCGCCGACCAAGCGCTGGAGCGCGGCGGCTTCGACCACCTGGTCGTGCCCAGCGGCACCCTGCATTACCAGCTCTTCGACGACCGCGACTATCCCTACGCGGTCAATCCGCAGTTCAAGGCCTGGCTGCCGCTGACGCGGGTGCCCAACAGCTGGCTGGTGTACACGCCGGGACAACGGCCGAAGGTGATCTTCCACCAGCCCTTCGACTACTGGCATGTCGTGCCGGACGCGCCGCGCGGCTGGTGGGTGGAGCACTTCGACATCCACATCATCCGCAAACCGGACGAGGCGCTGGCGCTGTTGCCCAACGTGGCCGCTCGCTGCGCGATCCTCGGTGAAAGCCAAAGCACGCTGGGAGACTACGCGCCGAACAATCCTCAGCCGACAGTCGATTACCTGGAATACCAGCGTTCCTACAAGACGCCCTACGAGATCGCGCTGATGCGCGAAGCACAGCGCCTGGGCGTGCGCGGGCATCGCGCCGCCGAAGCCGCGTTCCGCGAAGGCAAGAGCGAGTTCGCCATCCACATGGCGTACTGCGGCGCCGTAGGCCAGGACCTGGGCGAACTGCCCTACAACAATATCGTGGCCCTGAACGAGCATGGCGCGGTGCTGCATTACACCGAACTCGGCCGCACCGCGCCTGCGCAATCGCGCAGTTTCCTGATCGATGCCGGCGCCAGCTTCCACGGCTACGCCAGCGACATCACCCGCTCCTATGCCGCCGATACTTCAGGCGAGTTCCAGGCGCTGATCGATGCGGTCGACGCGGCGCAGGTCCGGATGGGCGAAGGCGTCCGCGCAGGCACGGACTACAAGCAGCTGCACATCGATGCCCACGTGTCGCTGATGGGCATCCTCAAGGATTTCGGCGTGATCAAGGTCTCGCCGGAAGCCGCATTGGAAACCGGCGTCAGCGCCGCGTTCTTCCCGCATGGCCTGGGCCATCCGATCGGCCTGCAGGTCCACGACGTGGCCGGCTTCGCCGAAAGCGATCGCGGCGGCAAGATCGCACGCCCCGCCGGACATCCCTACCTGCGCATGACCCGGGTGCTGGAACCGGGCATGGTGGTGACCATCGAACCCGGCTTGTACTTCATCGACATGCTGCTGGACGAAGTGAAGAAGAACGGCCACGCGGCCAGCGTCGACTGGGCACGCGTGGAGGCGTTCCGTCCGTATGGCGGCATCCGCATCGAGGATGAGGTGATGTGCACGGAAGGCAACGCTGTGAATTTGACGCGGCCGGCGTTCGCAGCCAGCGCCTGACCCGGTCGGCGAACCCGGCGACCACCCCGAGGTCGTGGGTGATCAGCACGATCCCGGCCCCGGTGACCTCCCGGGCGGTGGCCAGT
>JBOHXX010000221.1:0-5648 GCA_050737675.1 Pseudoxanthomonas sp. | reverse complement strand
TCATTGAAAAGCCCCGGGTTTCGCTGCGCTCTACCCGGGCTACATGTGACACCACGGGAGTCGAAGCATTATGAGAATTCTGGTCATAGGTTCCGGCGGCCGCGAGCACGCCCTCGCCTGGAAGCTCGCGCAATCCCCGCGCGTTACCGAAGTCATCGTCGCCCCCGGCAACGCCGGTACCGCGACCGAATCCAAATGCCGCAACGCCAACGTGGCGGTGGCGAACATCGAGGGCCTGCTCACCCTGGCCCGGAACGCGAAGATCGACGTGACCGTGGTCGGGCCTGAAATCCCGCTGGTCGCTGGCGTGGTCGACCGTTTCCGCGAAGCCGGCCTGCGCGTCTTCGGTCCGACCGCCGCCGCCGCGCAGCTCGAAGGCAGCAAGGCCTACGCCAAGGACTTCCTCGCCCGGCACCGGATTCCGACCGCGTTCTATTCGGTATTCACCGAAGTGGAGCCCGCGCTGGCCTACATCCGCGACAAAGGCGCGCCGATCGTGGTCAAGGCCGATGGACTGGCCGCGGGCAAGGGGGTGATCGTGGCAATGACCCTGCAGGAAGCCGAGGACGCCGTGACCGACATGCTCTCGGGCAATGCCTTCGGCGACGCGGGCGCGCGCGTGGTGATCGAAGAATTCCTCGAGGGCGAGGAAGCCAGCTTCATCAGCATGGTCGACGGCAGGACCGCATTGCCGATGGCCACCTCGCAGGACCACAAGCGCGTGGGCGATGGCGACACCGGTCCCAACACCGGTGGCATGGGCGCGTACTCACCCGCGCCGGTGGTGACCCCGGAAGTGCACGCGCGGGTGATGCGCGAAGTGGTGGGCCCGACCGTGCAGGGCATGATCGCGGACGGCATTCCCTTCACCGGTTTCCTGTACGCCGGGCTGATGATCGATGCCGCCGGTGCGCCGAAGGTGATCGAATTCAACGTGCGTTTCGGCGATCCGGAAACGCAGCCGGTGATGATGCGCCTGCAGTCGGACCTGCTGGACCTGATCGAAGCGGCCATCGACGAACGCCTGGATGAAGTCGAAGCGATCTGGGATCCGCGTCCCTCCCTTGGCGTGGTGATGGCCGCGCAAAACTATCCGGATACGCCGCGGCTCGGCGACACCATCAACAGCTGGGACGTGCCCGACGTGCCCGAGACCAAGGTCTTCCACGCCGGCACGCGGGTAGAGGGCGACCACGTGGTGACTTCGGGCGGCCGCGTGCTGTGCGTATGCGCGCTGGGGGAGGACATAGCCGAGGCGCAACGCCGCGCCTACGAGGAAGTCTCCGGCATTTCCTGGCCCGGCGAATTCCACCGCCACGACATCGGCTGGCGGGCGATCGATCGCGTGCAAACCTGATTTTTGTAGATCCGAGCTTGCTCGGATGCTTTTCGCCAAAGACCAAGAGCATCCGGGCAAGCTCGGATCTACAAGGACCCAAGGAGCACGCATGTCGAGCCACAGCCAGTTCGCCTTACTGAAACAGCGGCGCTTCCTGCCGTTCTTCGCCACCCAGGCCTTCGGCGCCTTCAACGACAACGTCTACCGGCAGGCGATCATCGGCCTGTTGTTCTTCCTCGGGGTCAGCACCGAAGAACGCACGCTGTACACCAACCTCGCGCCAGCGCTGTTCATCCTGCCCTACTTCCTGTTCTCCGCCACCGCCGGCCAGATCGCCGAGAAGCTGGAGAAATCCAGGCTGATCCGGATCACCACCACGATGGAGATCGTGATCATGTCGCTGGCCGCGATCGGCTTCGTGACCCAGAACATGGTCGTGCTGCTGGTGGCGCTGTTCTGCACCGGCCTGCAGTCGACGCTGTTCGGGCCGGTGAAGTATTCGATCCTGCCCTCGGTGCTCAAGCCCGAGGAACTCACCGGCGGCAATGGCCTGGTCGAGATGGGTACTTCGATCTCGATCCTGGTTGGCATGATCTTCGGCGGATTGATCTTCAAGGTCGCCGGCGACCATGGCCCAGTGGTCGCGGCGACCGCGATCATCGTGCTTGCGGTCAGCGGCAACCTGGTCAGTCGTGCGATCCCGCGCGCGGAAGCCGGTGCGCCCGACCTGAAGATCAACTGGAACCCGATTCCCGAATCGCTGGTCGTGCTGCGCCTGGCGAAGAAACAGGTCGCGGTGCGCAACGCGATCCTGGGCGTGTCCTGGTTCTGGTTCATCGGCACGGTACTGACCTCGCAACTGCCGACCTATGCGGAAATCAACCTGGGCGGTTCGGAAACGCTGTACATCTTCGCCCTGGCCCTGTTCTCGATCGGCACCGGCGTCGGCTCGCTACTGTGCGAGAAACTCTCGGCGCGCACGGTGGAAATCGGCCTGGTGCCGCTGGGTGCGTTCGGCATCAGCGCGTTCCTGCTGGACCTGTACTTCGCCCGCAGCGGCGCGGCCACGACCAGCGGGATGGAAGTGATGCAGTTCGTGCGCCAGCCCGGTAGCTGGCGCATCGTCATGGACCTGGTCGGCATCGGCCTGTTCACCGGTTTCTTCGTGGTGCCGTTGTTCGCCCTGATCCAGAACCGCACGCCCAGGGACGAACTGTCGCGGGTCATCGCCGGCATGAACATCCAGAACGCGGCCTTCATCGTGTTGGCCGCGGTGCTGGGCATCCTGCTGCAGATGAAGCAGCTGAGCGCATTCGGCCACACCCTGCCGATGCCGGGGCTGAGCATCCCGCAGGTATTCCTGGCCCTGGCCATCGCCAACGTGGTGGTGGCGGTCTACATCTTCACCCTGGTGCCCGAATTCCTGATGCGTTTCCTCAGCTGGGTATTCGTGCGCGGGCTGTACCGGCTGCGCCTGCACGGCATCGAGAAGAACATCCCCGACGAAGGCGCCGCGTTGCTGGTGTGCAACCACGTCAGCTACATGGACGCCTTGATCCTGTCGGCCAGCGTGCCGCGGCCGGTGCGTTTCGTCATGTACTACAGGATCTTCGAGATCCCGGTGATGAGCTGGATATTCCGCACGGCCAAGGCGATCCCGATCGCCGGTGCACGCGAGAATCCGGAAATGATGCAACGCGCCTTCGACGAGATCGATGCGGCGCTGGCCGACGGACAGATCGTGGGCATCTTCCCGGAAGGCGCGCTGACCCGTGATGGCGGGATCGCGCCGTTCAAGTCGGGCATGGAGCGCGTGCTGGAGCGCGCCAATGCAAGCGGACGGCCGGTGCCGGTGATTCCGATGGCACTCAAGGGCATGTGGACCAGCATGTGGAGCCATCGCGACGGACGCATGCGCCGCATGCGCCTGCCGCGCCGTTTCCGCGCGCATGTCGAAGTGGTGGCGGGGGAGCCGATCGATGGCCGCGACACCAGCGCCGGACAACTGGAAGCACGGGTGCGCGAATTGCGCGGCGACGACGCCTGAGGCTATGCCGAAGCAGCCACCTCGGTTAGGCTGGCGGCGGGGAACATCGTTCACTAAAGGGGGCCGGCAACGTAATCAGGCGCCCTTTCCACGTCCTGACGGAATCATCACATGAGCTATCAACCACCGCCGCCCAACGGCTACCAGGAATTCGTGCCCAACCATCTGGTCTGGGCCATTCTCTCCACCCTGTTCTGCTGTCTGCCGTTGGGTATTGTGTCGATTGTGTATGCCTCGCAGGTGGACGGAAAACGCGCGGCCGGCGACATCCAGGGCGCACGGGAAGCTTCGCGCAAAGCAGGCTTGTGGGCCATCTGGTCGGCAGTGGCGCTGCCAGTGCTGCTGATCCTGTGGTTCGTCCTGTTCGGCGGGCTGGCTGTGCTGGGCGGACTCAGCGGCGTCAACTAGACTGGCGGCGAAAACCTCTTGCAAGCCGCAACCATCCCTGACGGAGAACCCCGATGAGCTACGTACCGCCACCCGTTTCCACCACGCCTGGCAGTGTGCCGAACTATTTGGCATGGTCCATCATTGCCACGGTCCTTTCGACTTTCCTGTGCTGCACCTGCATATCGATTCCCGGAATCGCCACAGGAATTGCCGCCATTGTTTATTCGATCCAGGTCAACAAGAAACTCAATGCCGGTGACTTCGATGGAGCTGCTCGAGCGTCCAAGACCACCAAGATCTTGTGCTGGGTAACCACTGCCTTCGTGACGATCAGCTTGGCCTATTTCTGCTATTCAGTGGCGACGGTTGGCGTAGATGGCTTCCAGGCCCAGTTTGAAGAAGCCATGAAGCAGGCCCAGCAATCGCGTTGAGCATGACCCTATTGCGTCCTTTGCCGATTCTGGCGGCTATCACGGCGGCATCCGCCGCCTTGATAGGCGTTTGGCTGTTGCGCACGTTCGATCCGAATGCCGCAGGCAGTCCTTTCCCCGAATGCATGTTCCATGCATTCACCGGCTGGTATTGCATCGGTTGCGGCATGACCCGCGCCTTGCACGCGCTGGCCCAAGGCGACGTGCCGCGGGCGTTCTCGATGAATCCGCTGGCAATGGCCATGCTGGCGATCTCGCCGCTGCTACTGGGGTGGAAGCTGGGTTGGCAGCCCAAGTCGCTGCGGCCCTTGATCGCAGTCGTGGCCGAACCGAAATTCTGGCTGGTGCTGCTGCCGCTCTATTGGATCGCACGTAATCTGCCGTGGTTTCCGTTCACCATGTTGGCGCCGGGTTGAGTTTTTCCTTCTCCTCCCGGGAGAAGGTGGCGCGCAGCGACGGATGAGGGAATAGGTCATCAGTTGCTATGGAGTGTCGGGTGTCGGAATTCTCCTTCCCTCATCCGCCCCCCGACTAGAGCATTCGGGGGCAGGCTCTTCGGGCACCTTCTCCCGGAGGGAGAAGGGAAAAGCATCAGCTCACCCAGCCTGCAATCACGAACAACGCCAGCACCGCCATCCACAGCAGCAGGATGCGCCAGACCAGGCTCATCGCATCGCGCAGTTCCGGCAGTTCACGCATGGCCTGGACCATGCCTTCCTCGGCGTATTCCTCGGCCTCTTCCGCCAGCTCGCTCTTGACGCTGGCGCGCGCGGCCGCGCCCAGGAAGCCATTGTCCAGCTGCATCCGGTTGCCTTGCGCCCCGCGCCAGGCGTTGAACACCGCATCGAAATTCCCGACCAGCGCCATCGCCAGGGTCATCAACTGCGCCACCGGCCAATCCAGCACCGACCGCAAGCCGCGCGCACCGGCCAGGGTTTCGGTAGGCAGCAGGCGCGCGAATGCGCCTTCGGCGGTGAATGCGGCCAGCCGGTACAGCAGCGCGCCCACCGGGCCGAGCAACAGGAACCAGAACAGCACCCCGAACCAGCGGTGCAAGGCGTTGCGGAATACCGCTTCGACCAGGGCCGGGCCGTCGGCGGCGATCGTCTCGCCTTCCGGCCAGAGATGGGCGATGGCCTCGCTGCGGCTCGCGGGATCGTGCGCATCGATGATCGCTTCCACGTCCACGTCCAGGTCGCGCGGGCCCCACGCGTAAACCAGCGCGGCGATCCCGAACAACAGGCCCAGCAGGCCGAGCAACGGCGCGTGCAGCCCCCATTGCAGCAAGGCGACCAGCAACAAGGGCGGCAGCAGCGCCAGCGCCGCGCCATAACGCCCGCGCCAGAAGCCATTGCTGCCGGCGTGCGTCTCCAGCCACTGCAGCCAATGGCCGTACCAGGTGTAGCGACGCGACGCCGTCACCAGTGCCGGGGCGATATGC
>JBOHXX010000220.1:0-5681 GCA_050737675.1 Pseudoxanthomonas sp. | reverse complement strand
GGGCAATGCGATCCTGATCATCGCCCTGGTCGCGCTGGTGGTCGGCGGCATCGGCGCGTTCTTCGGGCGCATGATCAAGGCCGGCGTGAGCCGCCAGCGCGAGTTGCTGGCCGACGCCTCGGCGGTGCAATTCACCCGCCAGACCAGCGGCCTGGCCGGCGCCTTGAAGAAGATCGGCGGCCTGCACGAAGGCTCGCAACTCACCGACAAGTCCAAGGCCGAGGAAGTCAGCCACATGCTGTTCGGCGAAGGCCTGTCCGTGTCCAGTTTGTTCGCCACCCATCCGCCACTGCTGGAGCGCATCCGCCTGCTGGATCCGTCGTTCAACGAACAACAATTGCAACAGTTGTCGGCGCGCTGGATGGCGTCGCCCCCGGACGGCATGCAGGAAGACCTCGCCATGGGCCTGGCCGGCCCCATGTCTTCCTCAAGCATGTCTTCCTCACGCACGCCACCGCCGTTGCCGCCGCTCTCGCGCCAGATCAGCGTCACCCCGCCGATGGTGGCGGCGCAGGTGGGCACGCCGGCCGAAGACGATTACCGTCGTGCCGGCAGCATTGTCGAATCGTTGCCGCCGGAACTGCGCACGCTGGCGGCGCAGCGCGAAAGCGTCATGCCGCTGCTGCTGGGGCTGTTGATCGACGGCAACGTCGCCATCGCCTCGAACCAGCGCATCGAGGTCGTCGCGCGGCTGGGCGAAGCGATCGCCGCCCAGGCATGGGCCGTGCGCGAACAACAGCTGGCCACCTTGCACCCGATGCTGCGCCTGCCCTTGGCGGCCCTCGCGTTTCCGGTGCTGCGCCTGCGACCGCGGCCGGAACTCGATGCTTTCCTAGCCACCGTCCATGCCATGGTCCACGCGGATGGCGAGGTTTCGCTGTTCGAATATTGCCTGGGCAAGTTGCTGGAAGTGCAGGTACGCGAATCGCTGAACCCGGCGCGTC
The DNA here is from genome assembly GCA_050737675.1 of Pseudoxanthomonas sp. Lineage (GTDB taxonomy): Bacteria > Pseudomonadota > Gammaproteobacteria > Xanthomonadales > Xanthomonadaceae > Pseudoxanthomonas_A. The sequence continues at coordinate 4,737 of JBOHXX010000220.1, read as the reverse complement.
ACGCGCATTTCGGCCGGCGCAAGCCCGGCAACCTCAAGCAGGAGTTCGCCACGCTGCTTGCGGTGGTGGCGCAGTCGGGCAGCGACAATCCCGTCGCTGCGCAGCACGCCTACCTGAGCGGTTTGCAGCGTGTGCTGCCGCGCGACCATCTTCCCTACGCACCGCCGGCCAACGGCGTACTGGCGCTGGAAGATGTGTGGGAAGGGTTGGACGCGCTGGATCCACTGGCCAAACAGGTGATGGTGGAATCCATCACTGCCGCGATCAGCCACGATGGCCGGGTCAGCGTGGCCGAATCGGAACTGCTGCGCACGATCTGCGGCGTGCTGCATTGCCCGTTGCCGGCGATGCTGGAGCGGAGCTAGCCCACACCGGCGTTGCGATAGTGTCTTGAGCCTTGCGATCCATGCGCCCGTGCCAACGAACGCAACGCACCGTGGACTTCAGATGGATCAGGCAAGTCCCCGGATCAAGTCGGCGGCACGCTCGGCGATCATTATCGTCGGTGCGTTGGTGTTGCCACTGGGCAGGCAGGGCATTACCGAGGCATCGACCACGCGCAGGCCTTCGATGCCGCGCACGCGCAACTGCGGATCGACCACCGATGCTTCATCGCTGCCCATCCGGCAGGTGCCGACCGGGTGGTACACGGTCTGCGCCTTGTCGCGCACGAATGCGATCAGGTCGGCTTCGGATTTCGGTTGCTGCGCGGGGAAGATCGGCGCGCCGCGGTAGGCGTCGAACGCCGGCTGGGCGAAGATCTCCAGCGAAATGCGCGCACATTCGACCATCACCTTCAGGTCGAAACCCTCCGGATCGCTGAGATAGTTCGCCTCGATCCGCGGCTTGTCGCTGGCGCGGTCGCTGACCAGCGATACCCGGCCGCGGCTGTGTGGGCGCAAGTGGCAGGCGTGCATGGTGTAGCCGTCGCCAGGTAGGCGGTTGCGGCCATGGTCGTCGATCATCGCCGGGATGAAGTGCAACTGGATGTCGGTGCGCGCGTCCGGGGCCAGTGACGAGCGGTAAAAGCCGGCACCCTCGGCGATGTTGCTGGAGCCGGGGCCGCGATGGCCACGCAGGAAATAATCGAACGCGGTCTTCACTTCGCTGGCGCGGTCGTAGCTGGTGCGCTTGGTCTCGTGCTGCAGGGTGCAGACGTCGAGGTGGTCCTGCAGGTTGGCGCCGACGCCGGAAATGTCGGCGACCGTGTCGATGCCGAGCGCGCGCAGTTCGTCCGCGCCGCCGATGCCGGACAGCATCAGCAGCTGCGGCGAATTGATCGCACCGCCGCACAGGAGCACTTCGCGCGCGGCCGACTGCTGGCACGGTTTGCCGCCCATGGTGTAGCTCACGCCGCTGGCGCGGCCGTGCTCGAAGAGGATGCGGTTGGCCATGGCGCCGGTGTGCACGGTCAGGTTGGCGCGTGTACGCGCCGGTTCCAGATACGCCACCGCGGTCGAGCAGCGTGCGCCGTCACGCTGGGTGACCTGGTACAGGCCGGCGCCGAGCTGGGAGGCGCCGTTGAAATCGTGGTTGTGCGGCAGCCCGGCCTGTCCGGCGGCTTCGATGTAAGTCTGGGTCAGCGGGTTGACGTGGCGCAGGTCGGAGACGGTGAGCGGGCCATCCGCGCCATGCCAGGCGTCGGCGCCGCGCGTGTTGCCTTCGGCGCGCTTGAAGTAGGGCAACACGCTGTCCCAGTTCCAGCCGCTGGCGCCCTGCGCAGCCCAGCCGTCGTAGTCGCCGGCGACGCCGCGGATGTAGCACATCGCATTGATCGAGCTGGAGCCGCCCAGCACCTTGCCGCGCGGCCACCAGATCGTGCGGCCGTTGAGTTGCGCTTCCGGGACGGTGTTGTAGTCCCAGTTGACGGTCTTGTTGTTGGCGATCTTGGCGATGCCGGCGGGCATGTGGATGAAGGGATGCCAGTCGCGGCCGCCGGCTTCCAGCAGCAGGACTTTTATCGTGGGATCTTCGGAAAGGCGGTTGGCCAGCACGCAGCCGGCGGAGCCGGCGCCAATGATGATGTAGTCGTACACGCGGAAGCCTGTTCCAAGGGTCGAGCGAACCTAACGGGCGTGGCTAGAGCAAATGCTCTGCGCGTGGGCGCCGGCGCTAAGCGCTTGAAACGCGGTTCGATAGCGTGCGCAAAGCGCTGGCGATGTTGCAGTGCATCGGATACCGTGCGCGCTGGCGTGGCGGTAAAGGACAGGAACGGGTCATGCAGCCGAACCAGGGGCGCATCCACATGGGCGAATGGCGCGGGGTCGCCATTTCGTTCGTCTACTTCTTCTGCGTGCTGGCCGCCTATTACATGATCCGCCCGGTGCGGGAACAGTTGTCGTCCGCGGTCGGTTCGACCCAGTTGCCCTGGTTCTACGCCGCGACCTTCATCGCCACGCTGGTGTTGACGCCGGTGTTCGCCGCGCTGGCTTCGCGCTGGCCACGCCGTGTGCTGGTGCCAGCGGTGTACGTGTTCTTCATCGCCTGCCTGCTGGCCTTCATCCCGGCCTTCACCCACGCGGGCCTGCTCAGCCCGCGCGCGCTGGGCATGGTGTTCTTCGTCTGGGTCAGCGTGTTCAACCTGGTCGTGGTATCGGTGTTCTGGATTTTCATGTCCGACATCTGGAGCCTGGACCAGTCCAAGCGCCTGTTTCCCGTCATCGCCGTCGCCGGCACGCTGGGTGCGCTCGCCGGGCCGGCGCTGACCCGCTCGCTGGTCAGCGTGATCGGCGTGGCGCCGCTGCTGCTGATATCAGCCAGCCTGCTGGGCATTGCCACGGTCTGCGTGATGCTGCTGGGCCGCTGGGCGCGCGTGCACGGGGCGCGCCGGCACGAAGTCGGTCACGAGGACGCGGTTGGCGGCGGCATGTGGGATGGTCTGAAGCAGATCTTCGCCGACCCGTTCATACGCGGCATGGCTGTTTTGCTGCTGCTGGCCGACGGCATCGGCACGGTCAACTACGCGCTGATGATCGACTATTCCGGTGCGACCTTCGCCGACGCGGCGGCGCGCACGCGCTTCCACGCCGACGTGGACTTGGTCGCGAACCTGCTGACCGTGATCGTGCAGGTCACATTGACCCGCTGGCTGTTGCCGTTGCGCGGGCCGGGCATGGTGATCATGCTCTGGGCGCTGGTCAGCATCGCCGTGCTGCTGGCGGTGGTGTTCTCGCCGGATCCGCATGCGCCGCTGTTCACCCTGCCGTTGCTGCTTGGACCGGTGGCGCCGACCGTGCTGGCCTTGATCGTCAGTCGCGGCCTGGCCTACGGCATGGCCGAGCCGGCGCGGCACAGCCTATACACCCGGGTGCCGCGCAACGTGCGCTACAAGGGCCAGGACGCGGTCGACACCGCGGTATGGCGTTTCGGCGACTTGGCCATCGCGACCGGCATGAATGGCCTGAAGTCGCTGGGCATGACGGTTGGCGGCTTCGCTGGACTGAGCGCGCTGGCTGCATTCGCCGCTGCGGGCGTCGGCTGGCGCTTGTGGAAGCGGGTGGAAAAGGTGGGGGAAACAGTGCCCGTGCAGGCAGAAACCAGCAAATGATCCGTTCGTGGTGAATCCCCGGACTTGATCCGGAGCTCACCGCGAACTGGAATTTCTCCCGCGCAGTCTTCCGGTATGCTGGCCTGAACCGAATCACCAGAGGGCCGACATGCTGATGCTTGCGCAAATCCTGACCACGCTGGTCGCCCTGCTGCACGTGTATTTCCTGGTCCTGGAAATGTTCCTGTGGACCAAGCCACTTGGCTTGAAGACCTTCCGCAACACGCCGGAGAAAGCCGAGACCACCCGCGTGCTTGCCGCCAACCAGGGCCTGTACAACGGCTTCCTGGCCGCGGGCCTGCTCTGGTTCCTGTGCGCAGGGCAATGGGACGTGGTGATGTTCTTCCTCGGCTGTGTGCTCGTCGCCGCGCTCTACGGCGCGTGGAGCGTCAACAAGCGGATCTTCTTCGTGCAGGGCGTTCCGGCGATCGCGGCGATCGCGGCGGTATGCCTGTCGTAGGAGCGCCCCCGGGCGCGACCGTGTAAACGGCGCTGCGCGGAAAATTCCGCAGGTCCGGAAGGCTTCCGGTCGCGCCCAGGGGCGCTCCTACAGATGCGTCAGCTTCGCGCCGGCCTGGGCGACACCCACATCGAGATGCGCGCCTTGAACACCGCTTCGCCCTGCGGATCGGTCACCACCACGTTGACCGGCAGCTCGTAACCCTCGGCCGCTTCTCGCGGCGGGAATTCCGGCGTGGCCACGCCACGCTGGGTGCCGACCGCCTTCTTCAGGTATTCGACGCTCATGCCCTTGGGAATCCAGCGCATCGACGCGGGAATGCTGACGTCGGTCATCAGCCCGCCGGTGAATTCGGCCAGGTTGCACAGGGCGATGGCGTGCACGGTGCCGAGGTGGTTGGTGACACTGCGGCGATGCTTGATCGTCGCTTCCGCGCGGTTGGGTTCCAGCACCGTCATCCTCGGCTTGATGCTGCCGAAGTAGGGCGCCTTGAAACACACCGCACGCGAGAACAGCCAGTGGCCGAACGGCTTGCGGGTGAGTTTGTCGTAGAGCTGCAATACGGAAGCGCTCATGGTGCGTCAAGCCTCATGCTTTTGCCCCCTCCCTTGCGCAGCAGGGGAGGGTTGGGGAGGGGTTGCTCTTGATTCTGTTGTTGTTGTTGCTGCTCTGGAAAGCGAGTGCCGAGGCAAGAGCAACCCCCTCCCAACCTCCCCCTGCTTCGCAAGGG
>JBOHXX010000219.1:0-5823 GCA_050737675.1 Pseudoxanthomonas sp. | reverse complement strand
CATGAATACCGCAAAAACGGGAGCGATTCCCGCCTTCGCGGGAATGACGAGCGTAATGTGATCGAATCCCGCGCACTCCCTGCCGACACCGACCTGCTCGCGCTGCACCGGCAGGCGCCTTCGCGCTATCCGCTGCTGCTCGAATCGGTCGCTTCGGGAACCGCGCAAGGGCGTTGGGACCTGCTGCTGGCCACTGATGGAACCGGTCTGCGGCTGGATGCGCATGGATGCACGACCACGCTTGCCGGCCAGTCCGTGGAAGGCGACTTCCTCGACGCGCTCGATGCCGAATGGCAAGCGCAACGCATCGCCCGCGAGGAGCCGCGCTGGCCGTTCCGTGGTGGCTGGGCCTTGCTGCTGGACTACGAACTGGCCGGGCAGGTGGAGCCGGTCCTGGCGCTTCCGCAAGGCGACGCGACCGTTCCGGTCGCGCTGGCCCTGCGTTGTCCCGCCGCGATCCTGCGCGACCGCACCAGCGGTGAATGCGTCGCCTTGGCCGAGGCTGGATCGAATGGGCTGATCGATCGCATAGCTGCGGACATCGACGCGTCGCGAAGCCAACCGGCATGGCTGGCATGGCGCGATCCCGAATACATCGCCGAAGACGATCCGCAGGATTTCGTCGACGGCGTGCGGCGCATCCTCAGCTATCTGGCCGCAGGCGACATCTTCCAGGTGAACCTGTCGCGCGCCTGGCGCGCGCGTTTCGGGCAGGTCCTCGATCCGGCCGCGCTTTACGCACGTCTTCGAACCGCCAACCCGGCTCCTTTCGCCGGCCTGTTCACAGCAGAAGGCCGGGCTGTAGCCAGTTCCTCGCCCGAACGCCTGGTGTCGATCCGCGGCGATGTAGTGGAGACGCGTCCGATCGCCGGCACCCGTCCACGTTTCGAGGGTGACGACGATGCGGAACGGATCCGCGAACTGGTTGGCCACCCCAAGGAGCGGGCCGAACACGTGATGCTGATCGACCTGGAGCGCAACGACCTGGGTCGCGTATGCGAACCGGGCAGCGTGGAGGTCGATGAGTTGATGACGGTGGAAAGCTATGCCCACGTCCACCACATCGTCAGCAACGTGCGCGGCCGACTGCGTGCCGGCGTGACTCCGGGCGAGGTGATCCGCGCCACATTCCCCGGTGGAACCATCACCGGTTGCCCGAAGGTGCGCTGCATGCAGATCATCGCCGAGCTGGAAGGCGAGGCGCGTGGCGCCTATACCGGTGCGTTCGGCTGGCTGAACCGCGATGGCGACCTGGACCTGAACATCCTGATTCGCAGTGCGGAGATCCTGCCCGGCCCTGATGGCGGTTCGGAAGTGGTTTTCCGCACCGGGGCGGGCATCGTCGCCGATTCCATTCCAGAACGTGAACTGGACGAAACCCGCGCCAAGGCGCGCGGCGTGCTCAAGGCCTTGTCCCCGTAGGAGCGGGCCTTGCCCGCGATGCTCTTGCAGGGTCCTCGGACAAGGCATCGCGCCCAAGGGGCGCTCCTACGAAGACAGGTGGGCAAGGTATCCTGCACGGCCTGCACCGGGATTCGAGGAAATCGTGGCCAAAGGTTCCAAGCGCGGTTGCCGCAACTTCATCATCGTCTGCCTGCTTTTGCTGGTCGCCGCAGCGGCGGGCGGGGCATGGCTATGGCAGCGCTATGCCGGCTTCGGCGACCACCCCATCGCGGGTCTGCAGGCGGGTGGCAGCGTGGTCGTGGCTTCCGGGGATTCGTTTCCGGGCGTGCTGCGCAAGTTGCGCGCGGCAGGCGTGAACGACGGCGAGGACCTGCAGTGGCGTGCGCTGGCGCGGCACCTCGACGTGGCTGGCAGCCTGAAGGTCGGCGAATACGCGCTTTCTCCCGGGATCACCCCGCGCGAACTGCTGCTCAACATGCGCAACGGCAAGGTCATCAGTTACCGGTTCACGATCGTCGAGGGCTGGAACCTCCGCCAGTTGCGCGCGGCACTCAACACTGCCACGCCGCTGCGGCATGACACCGCGTCGATGGACGATGCGGCGCTGATGAAGCAACTGGGCCATCCGGGCCAGCATGCCGAAGGACGCTTCCTGCCCGAGACCTATGTCTATTCGCGTGGCGACAGCGACGTGGACTTGCTCAAGCGCGCGTACGCGGCGATGGACAAGACACTGCAGGAAGTCTGGCAATCGCGCGCCAGGGACGTGCCGTTGCAATCGGCCGAGGAAGCCTTGATCCTGGCTTCCATCATCGAGAAGGAAACCGGCGTGGCCTCCGAGCGTCCGCAGATCGCCGGCGTGTTCGCGCGCCGGTTGAAGCAGGGCATCAGGCTGCAGACCGACCCGACCGTAATCTACGGCATCGGCAGCACTTATGACGGCAACATCCGGCGCCGCGACCTGCAGACCGACACCCCGTACAACACCTACACCCGCGCCGGCCTGCCGCCCACGCCGATCGCCATGCCGGGCGTGGATGCGTTGCGCGCCGCGGTCGATCCCGCGCCCGGCGACGCGCTGTTCTTCGTCGCCCTGGGCGATGGAAGCGGCAGTCACGTGTTCTCGGCGACACTGGCCGAACACAACACCGCCGTCGCCCGTTACCTGCAGCAGCTGCGTCGCCCGGCGCTGCCGGCAGAAAAGCCGCTGCAATGAGCGAAGCCTTGTTGAAACATCCCCGCCTGATCAGCCTCGAAGGCGGCGAGGGCGCCGGCAAGACCAGCGCGATCGTCGCGATCCGCGAGCTGCTGCAGGCGCGCGGGCATGAGGTCGTGCTGACCCGCGAGCCCGGCGGCACTCCGCTGGCCGAACGCATCCGTGAGCTGCTGCTGAGTCCGCACGAGGAAGCACTGGCGCCGGAAACCGAACTGTTGCTGATGTTCGCTTCGCGCGCGCAGCACGTGCGTGAAGTGATCCGGCCCGCGCTGCAGCGCGGCGCCTATGTGGTCAGCGACCGCTTCACCGATTCCAGTTACGCCTACCAGGCCGATGGCCGCGGCCTGGACCGCGCGCTGGTCGAGGAACTGGAACGCAAGGTCGTGGGCATCAAGCCCGGCCTGACCCTGTTGCTGGACCTGGACGTGCGCGAAGGCCGCGCCCGTACCAGCGGCCGCGACCTGTGGCCGGATCGCATCGAGAGCGAGCAGGACGATTTCTTCGAGCGCGTGCGCGAGGGTTTCCGCAAACGCGCCATCGCCGAACCCGAACGCTTCCGCGTGATCGACGCCAGCCAGTCGCCGGCGGCGGTGGGCGCGTCGGTTTCCAGCGCGGTCGCGCAATGGCTGGAGGCATCGGCGTGAGCGTCGTGTTCTCCCCGTGGCAGCAGCGCGCCTACGACCAGGCGGTCGCCGCACTCGACACGGGAAGGCTGGGGCACGGATTGCTGATTTGTGGGCCGGCGGGACTGGGCAAGCGCGCCGTGGCCGATCGCCTCGCCCAGCATGTGCTGGCGGGTGGCGACCCTGCCGCGCGAATCCGCAATGCCCAGCTGATCGCGGCCGGCACCCATCCCGACTTGCATGTGGTGTCGTTCGTTCCGACCAAGGACGGCACCAAGCTGCGTACCGAGATCGTGATCGAGCAGATGCGCGAGCTTTCGCAGAAATTGTCGCTGACCCCGCAGTACGGCGCGGCCCAGGTGGCGATTGTCGATCCAGCCGATTCGATCAACCGCGCTGCCTGCAATGCCTTGCTCAAGACGCTGGAGGAGCCCGCTGCAGGTCGTTACCTGTGGCTGGTCAGTGCGCAACCCGCGCGACTGCCCGCCACGGTCCGCAGCCGCTGCCAGCGATTGGAATTCAAGCTCCCGCCGCACGACGAGGCGCTGGCCTGGTTGCGGACCCAGGGTCATTCCGCGAAAGACGCCGACGAGGCGCTGGAAGCCGCGCGTGGTCATCCCGGGCTTGCCGACCAGTGGCTGGGCCAAGGCGGCATGGCCTTGCGCAAGGCGGTCGCGGGCGACCTCGACAAACTCGAGCGCGGCGAGATCGCGGTGATCGAAACCGCGCAGCGTTGGACCGCCGACGAGCACGCCGACCTGCGCCTGCGCCATGCCGCTGACCTGGTGCTGGCCCAGGCCGGCGATGCCGGCTTGACCGATCCGGCGCGATTGCACAAGCTGGCGACGTGGTTCGATGCTGCCAACCGCACCCGGGACCTGCTGCGCACCACCGTTCGCGGCGATCTTGCGATGGTGGATTTGCTCTTGGCCTGGCGCGTTGGGGATCGCGTGCGGGCCACCAAAGGAGAACCGAAATGAATGCAGTGGCAGGCGGTGGACGACAGGGCATCCTGTCGCTGGCGGTCAAGGACAAGGCGCAGCTGTACAACGCCTACATTCCGTATGTGAAGAACGGCGGCATCTTCGTGCCCACGCCCAAGCGTTATTTCCTGGGCGACGAGGTGTTCCTGCTGCTGACCTTGCCCGATTCCAGCGAACGCCTGCCGGTCGCCGGCAAGGTCATCTGGGTGACGCCAGTGGGCGCGCAAGGCGCCCGCGTTGCCGGCATCGGCGTGCAATTCGCCGATACCAGCGAAGGCGAAGCGGTGAAGAGCAAGATCGAGACGCTGCTGGCTGGCACGCTCAACGCGGAAAAGCCCACGCACACGATGTAGTCCGCAGTGCTGGTTTCACGCCGCGTAGCCGACCCCGGTCGGCTTACAGTCCCTTGAACAGGTTCCCCAGCAGCAACGTCACCAGTCCTGCGCACAGGATCCAGAAGGCGTACGGCACCAGCGCCGGGATGTAGCCCAGCTTCGCGGCTATGCCGATCCCGCCAAACAGAAGTGAAAGGAAGAACATGCCCGCGGTCGGGGCGCTCAGGTTGAACATGCGATAGGTCTTTCGGTTGGATTGGAAGGGAGCAGGGCGCCGTGGTTGGCGCCCTGGATAGTTTCGGGATATCGGGTGTCGTGCGATCAGGCGGTCGGGCCGCGCAGCGTCGGCGAGTCCCAGCCCGGTCGCGGGGCGAAGCGATCACCGTAACGGCCCTGCAGGGTCTTGAGCTTCTCGACCAGCGCATCGGCGCCGGTGGCCTTGATGTATTCGATCGGGCCGCCGCGGAACGGGGCGAAACCGGTGCCGAAGATCACCCCGGCATCGAGCAGGTCGGAGTCGCTGACCACGCCATCGTGCAGGCAGGCGACGGCCTCATTGAGCAGCGGCAGGATCAGGCGATCTTCCAGATCGGAGGGCGCTTGGTAGTCCTTGGCGACTTCGGGCTTCACCGCTTTGCCGTTTTCCCACTTGTACAGGCCCTGGCCGTCCTTCTTGCCGCGCTTGCCTGGTTCCGGTGGCGCCGACAATGCGGCAGGAATGGGTAGGCCCAGGAACGGCGCCAGCTCCTTGCCCACGCCCGCGGCGACATCCAGGCCCACGGTGTCGATCAGCTCGATCGGGCCCATCGGCATGCCGAACTTCACCGCCGCCTTGTCGATCACCGGCCCGGGGATGCCTTCCGCATATGCGGTCACCGCTTCCAGCATGTACGGGAACAGCACGCGGTTGACCAGGAAGCCCGGCGTGCCGGCGACCGGCACGGCGAGCTTGTCGATGGCCTTGCAGAAGGCGGCCAGCCGCTTCTCGGTTTCCGGCGCCATCGCGTCGTGGCGGATGATTTCCACCAGCGGCATCTGCGCGACGGGGTTGAAGTAGTGCAGGCCGGCGAACTGCGCCGGACGCTGGATGTGTTCGCGTAGCTCGGTCAGCGGGATCGACGAGGTGTTGGTGGTCAGCAGCGCATCGGCCTTCAGGCGCGGCTCCAACGACTGGTACAGGTCGCGCTTGGCTTCCGGGTTCTCGATGATGGCTTCGATGACCAGATCGGCGTCCGCCACGCCATCGCCAGCCAGATCGCCTT
>JBOHXX010000218.1:0-5852 GCA_050737675.1 Pseudoxanthomonas sp. | reverse complement strand
CCGGGTCCAGCACCGTGCCGCCGTTCCAGTGGTTCTCGCCGTCGGCTTTCAGGTTCCAGAGGATGACCATGCCCTTGATCGGCTTGTTCCTGTTGCTGCCGGAGCACTTGTCGCAAAGCGGGTTCGGGCCATTGTCGGACAGCAGGATCTCGACCACCTTGCCGGCCAGGGTGCCGCTGGTGGTCTTGTAGATCTCGACGATCGACTTGGGCTTGCCGGTCTCATCATCGATGGTTTTCCAGCGCCCGACCGGGCTGTTCTGGGCGAAGCACGCAAAAGGGATAGCCAGCAGGAGCAGGGTGATGGACAGGCGTTGCAGGGACATGGCGGTGATCCGTTCGGAGCAGAAGTGGCTGGGATGATTACGCAAGAACGGCCCGGTATGCCCGGGCCGTTCGTTTTTCCGTTTTCCAACTCAAGCAGGACCTCAGTGCTCGCGGGTCCATTCCTGGTGCTTGCAGATGAAGCCGAGGCAGCCGGAAATCTGCAGCTTGTTCGGCGACAGCAACTCGCCCTTCGATTTGTAGGTCTTGCCGTTGGCGAGCTTGAGCACGGTACCGCCGCTGTAGTCGGCTCCGTCGCGCTTCAGTCCCCACACGATCACCATGTCCTTGATCGGCTTGTTCCTGGCCGCGCCGGTGCAGGCGGTACAGGTCGCGTTGGGCGCGAACAGGGTGTCGACCACCTTGGCCGCGATAGTGCCGCCCTTGGCTTCGTACACGTCCACGATCAGGCGCGGCTTGCCGGTTTCCTCGTCGTAGGTCTTCCAGCGGCCCACCGCAGGGTCGGCCGCCAGGGCCGACATCGAAATGGCCAGCAGGGGTAGTGCCAGCAGGGTGGCGATCAGTTTGTTGCGCATATTCCCCTCCCAGGGAGTGTGGATGGTCGGATCGGGAATCCACGGATTCCCTTCGCGTGGCATTTATACCGCATTCGGCAGCGTATGGATCATGTCCCCCGCTGCCGTTCAGTCGCATGAAAAAAGAACCCGGCTTGCGCCGGGTTCTCCATGCTTCCTGCTTGCCGTGGCTGCTTAGAACTTGTACTCGGCAGTCACGTTGAAGCGCCGTCCGACCGGGTCCGCACCAATGGTGTAGTCGAAGTAGGGATAGGCGGTGTAGCTGTTGTCCGCACGGAAGGTGTTGTCGAGGACGTTGACGATGGTTCCGGACACGACCAGGTTGGGCGTGATGCGCTTGCCGACGGTCAGGTTGTAGAGCATGTACGGCTTCAGGCGAGCCGAGTAAGCGTCACCTGCGGTATTGGTTCCATCGACCCCCGCGAAGCTGCCGTTGGAGCCATAGCGCGTACCGAACAGGGTCACCGCCCAATCGTTGTTATCCCAGCCCACCTGGCCGCGGATGCGGCTGCGTTGGTCGGAGATCGCCGGATCGTCGCGATAGTCGATCAGTTCGTCGCCGCTGAACTGCTTGTACTTGTTGGTCAAGCTCAGCGAGTAACCCAGCTCGACGCCGAAATTACCCCAGCGATCGGTGTCGAACCGGTACTTGAAGCTGGCGTCGATGCCGCTGGTGTCGGTCAGCGCGGCATTGATGTAGGCCGAGTTGATCCGGTCGATGCGCTGGTCCGAAGTGGCGCCGGGCTCGCCGACCTGGCGGGTGATCAGGCTGATGATGTTCTGGCAGTACGGGGAGTCGATCGCGTTGCCGAACGGGTTGCCGGCGCGATCCACGCCCAAACGGCAGTTGGCTTCGTTTTCGAGCAGGTAAGCCGAGCTCAGCTGGAGGGCCTGGTCCGTGAGCTTGATCCGCCAGTAGTCGACGGTCACGCTCATGCCATCGATGATGTCCCAGACGAAGCCGGCGGTGAACGACTTGCCTTCTTCTTCCTTCAGCAGCGGGTTGCCGGCGATCAGCGTACGTGCCTGGTAGATGGTCGGGTCGTTGGCGACGTTGCACTGGGTGCGGGTACGTGGACCGGTGGTCTGGCCCAGGCCGGTGCCCGAGCGGCACGAGTATTCGTCGAGCACGCTGGAGAACGAGGCCGCGCCTTCCGCGTATACCAGTTGCATGTCCGGGGCACGGAAGCTGGTGGCATACGAGGTGCGGAACATCAGGTTGTCCAGCGGACGGAACTCCAGGCCCAAGTTGTAGGTGATGGCGTCGTCGACCGCGGTGATGTCGTCGTACTTGTCGTAGCGTCCCGCGATCTGCGCAGTCAGCATGCTGAAAATCGGCACGCGGAATTCGACCGCTGCCGCGTAACGGTCGCGGTCGCCATGGGTTTCACCCGAGCTGGTCAGGTTGTAGATGGTCTGGTCATCCAGCGGGCGCAACTGGTTGGTGCGCGGATCGCTGCTCAGGTCGGTCTTCTGGCTGACTCCTTCCACGACGCCGGCAAAGCTGACCGGGCCCGCGGGGAGTTCGAACAGATCACCGGTCACGGTGAAGTTGACGTTGGACGAACTGGTTTTGCCCTTGTTGATCACGCGGGTGGCGAACGACTGGTAGATGTCGGGCGTGATCGGGGTGTTCCAGCGATTGAGGTCCAATCGATAGATCGGGTAGATGCCAGCGGCGGTTCCGGTGGCATTGCTGTACCCCAGCCTCGGGCCGAGGAAATAGTCATGCACCTTCTGCGCCAGCAGGCGGGGACGGTCGGCCGTGTACTCGTACTCCGAGTGCTGTACCGCGGCTTCCCAATCGAATCGATCGGCGAAGGTGCCCTTGATGCCGAAGGTGACGTTGAAGGTGTCTTCGTCGTACTCCGTGCTGGCCGCCTCGTTGCCACCGAGCTCGAATGGATTGAATACGCGCTGCAGCTGCAGCAGTCCGCCGGCCTGGGGATCGTAATAAAGCGCGGTGGCCGCGCCGGTGTTGGTGGCCAGGAACCGGTCGCCGCTGGTGCCCCAGAACTCGGTGCCGCTGCTGGCCTTGCCATCGGAATGGTAATAGGTCGCGTCGCCGAACAAGCGCAGGTTGTCGGTGATGTCGAAGCCACCGTTGATATATGCGGAATAGTTGCTGCCCGCATTCCAGATGGAGCGGGAACCGGGCTGGGTGAACGAGCCGCAGTAGGTGCCGCGCGTGGGGGTGGTTACCGTGGTGTAACCGAAATCGTCGCAGGCTTCGGCGCCTGCGTAGAAGGCGTTGGTATTGACCGCGCCGCCCGGACGGGTATTGCCGCGGATCGCGATCAGCGACAACGCAGGGTTGGTGACGGCGCCGAGCGGCCCCTCGCGGGTATCGGCGAGGAAATCGCGCTGGCTGGCGAACACCGCTTCATTGGCTGCGTATTGCAGGGCATACACCGCGTTCCAGCGGTCGCCGCTGCTGCCGCCGGAGAATTCGATCTTGCCGTTGTCGCCGCCGCCATGCGCGGTGGTGCCGGCAGTCAGGCGAACGGTGTGGCCTTCGATGTTTTCGCGGGTGACGATGTTGACCACGCCGGCCACGGCATCGGAGCCGTAAATGGCCGAGGCGCCACCGGTCAGGATTTCCACGCGCTCGACGATCGATGCCGGGATCGCCTTGACGTTCACCACGTTGTTGTCGCGGTTGTATGGCTGCGGGTATTGCGCCGGGCGACGCCCGTTGACCAGGGTCAGGGTGTAGCCAGGACCCAGGTTGCGCAGGTTCACCACCTGGGCATTGGGCGTGAAGCCGGAGACGGCGAGGTCGCCGGTGAAGGAGGCAGTGGTGTTCTGGGTCAGGGTCTGCAACATGTCGCCGACGGTCTGGAAGCCTTCGCGGTCGATGTCGGCGCGGGTGATGACAGTGATCGGCGCCGGACCTTCAATATCTGTTCGCTTGATGCGCGAACCGACTACCGTGACCTTCCCCAGGTCGGTTGCTTCCTTGGTGGTCGGCTTGGCGGGTTCCTGCGCGGCGTCTTGCGCGAGAGCGGCGCCGGTGGCCGGAAGGAGGATTGCGGTCAAGAGTGCGGCACTCAAGCGGCTACGCTTGTGGATAATCGAGTTGCGTGCAAAAGACATTGTCTTGGTTTCCCCATCAAAGCTGAAAATTAAGTACAGCCGAAGCGGACACTTCCTTTGTCCCGGCCATACGGCGAACCCCCTTGTTGACAGAAACGTAACATATGATTAATCAAGCGTACACATTTATGACGGCGGTTCTTGCTGTATGGCCCGCCTGCCCCGTCATATCGGGGAGGGGAGGGACCAGTCGGGGGCATAATTGATGCATGGCAGCAATGTTCCCTGCCCGCGGACGCCGCTGCGGCCCTGCCTCGTTCCCATCTCCCGGGTGACGCGGGGAGTTGCCAGAGCCGGAAACAACCGCAAACCCAGTCCCTGCATGGCAGTCAAAGTAAATTGAACGAAACCAGCCCAGCCAGCCCGCTCCCCCGAATCTCGCCCCGCGCAGTCCAGCCAGGACTCAGTCCCTCGGCCCGGGTCCGCAACGTCATCGCCATAGGCTCCGGCAAAGGAGGGGTCGGCAAGTCCACGACCGCGGTCAACCTGGCCCTGGCCTTGCAGGCGGAGGGCGCCCGGGTCGGGATCCTCGATGCCGATGTGTACGGTCCCAGCATCCCGACGATGCTTGGCCTGAGCGGCAAGCCGGACAGCCCGGACAACAAGTCGATCGAGCCGATGCGCGCGTTCGGGGTGGAGGCCATGTCGATCGGGTTCCTGGTCGATGCCGACACGCCGATGATCTGGCGCGGACCGATGGCGACCTCGGCGCTGACCCAGTTGTTCAGCGATACCCTGTGGGACGATCTGGATTACCTGCTGATCGACCTGCCGCCGGGTACCGGCGACATCCAGCTGACCCTGGCGCAGAAGATACCGGTGGCCGGGGCGATCATCGTCACCACGCCACAGGACATCGCCACCCTGGATGCGAAGAAGGCACTGGCGATGTTCCAGAAGGTCAATGTCCACGTGCTCGGTATCGTCGAGAACATGGCCTTGCATGTCTGCTCGAACTGCGGACACGGGGAGCACCTGTTCGGCGAAGGCGGCGGCCAGCGCATGGCCGCGCAATATGGCGTGCCGCTGCTGGGTTCGCTGCCGCTGGACATCGCCATCCGCGAGCAGGGCGATGCCGGCCAGCCGGTGGTGGTCGCCACGCCGGATTCGGCGGTCGCCCAGGCCTATCGCCAGGTCGCACGGGCCATGGCCGCGGAACTGGCGCAACGCCCGCGCGCCTCGATGCCCATCGCCTCGTCGCTGGTATAGGGCGGGCCCCGGCCCGCCATCGCCGATGGCGCGATGGCCGGATGGTGGGCCAGGGCTCACCCTATAATGATCGTGTCGATTTCCGGGAAACCACTGCATGACCATCAAGAGCGACCGCTGGATCCGCCGCATGTCCGAGCAGCACGGCATGATCGAACCGTACGAAGCCGGACAGGTGAAGCAGGTCAACGGCGAGCGCATCGTCAGCTACGGCACTTCGAGCTACGGCTACGACGTGCGCTGCTCGCGCGAATTCAAGATATTCACCAATATCAACTCGACCATCGTCGACCCGAAGCATTTCGACAGCGGCAGCTTCGTCGACGTCGAGGCGGATTCCTGCGTGATCCCGCCGAACAGTTTCGCCCTGGCGCGCACGGTGGAGTTCTTCCGCATCCCGCGCAGCACCCTGGTCGTGTGCCTGGGCAAGAGCACCTATGCGCGCTGCGGCATCATCGTCAACGTGACCCCGCTGGAACCGGAGTGGGAAGGCCACGTGACCCTGGAATTCAGCAACACCACGCCGCTGCCCGCGCGCATCTACGCCAACGAAGGCGTGGCCCAGATGCTGTTCTTCGAATCCGACGAAGTCTGCGAGACCAGCTACAAGGACCGTGGCGGCAAGTACCAGGGCCAGACCGGCGTGACCCTGCCGCGCACCTGAGCCATTAGCGTTTGTGGGAGCGAC
>JBOHXX010000217.1:0-5869 GCA_050737675.1 Pseudoxanthomonas sp. | reverse complement strand
AGCAATAGATATCTGAACCACCACCGCTTCGCCGTACCCTCATCCGCCCTTCGGGCACCTTCTCCCGGAGGGAGAAGGGATAGTGACTACTGCGCAGCCTTCACAAACCGCAACGTCATCCGATCACTCTCACCAATCGCCTTGTACTTCGCATCATCCACCGCATCGTGGTTGTTGGCGGGCGGCAGCGTCCACACACCGTTGGGATGATCCTTGGTGTCGCGCGGATTGGCGTTGACCTCGCTCTTTTCCGCCAGCTTGAAGCCGGCGGCTTCGGCCATCGCGATCACCTGCGCCTCGCCCACGTAACCGGTCTTGTCGTCCGCAGGCACGTCGGCCTTGGCGCGGTGCTCGACCACGCCCAGGATGCCGCCGGGCTTGAGCACGGCGAAGAAGCCCTTGAACATGCCCTCGGCCTGTCCGGCCATGCGCCAGTTGTGCACGTTACGGAAAGTCAGCACCAGGTCGGCCGAATCCGCAGGCCCGAACACCGGCGCCTTGGGATCGTAGCCCACCACTCGCGCCTTGCCGTATTGCGCGGGCATGGCGGCGAACTTCGACTCCAGCGTGGTCTTGTTCTTCTGCTGGTAGTCGCGGGCCTTGCCTTCGGCAATCGCGGCGGGATCGACTACCGCGGCAACATAATGACCGCCGTCGCGCAGATAGGGCGCGAGGATTTCCGAATACCAGCCACCGCCCGGGGTGATCTCGATCACTGTCTGTGTCGGCGCGATGCCGAAGAACGTCAGCGTCTGCTGCGGATGGCGATAGACATCGCGGGCGACGTTGGCAGGATCTCGCCAGCTGCCTTGCACTACATTGTTGAGTGTCGCGGTTTCACTGGCCGATGCGGGACCGGTCGCGGGCTGTGCCAGCAACGAAGGGGAAGCCGCCAGGGCGATTAGCACAGCCAGACCCAGGGAAAGACGATTCATCCACAACCCTCCGCTATTCAAAGTGCGGCGAGCCTATCACGCGCGATGGAAACAACGCGTTGCGCGCAACCGGCACGTCGGGCCGCACGACAGCGGAGGAAGCGCTAGCTGTCGAGCTACATCACGCCAGCCGCGCCGCATCTGGATACGGCGGTGTGTCCGGGTAATCACCATCCCGCAGCCGCGCCTGCAGCTGGCGCCACCAGTCGGGATCGAAGATCTCGCCATGCGCGTTCTTCAGGGCCGTCATCAAGGGTGGCGACAGGCCGAGGAATTTCGGGAACTGTTCGGGGAAGACGTCGCTGGGTGCGGCGTAGAACCAGCCGTCGTCCATTTCCTCTTCGTGGTGGCGGGCCTGCGGGATCGCGCGGAAATTGCATTCGGTGATCAGGCACAGCTCGTCGTAGTCGTAGAACACCGCGCGTCCATGCCGGGAGACGCCGAAATTCTTCAGCAACATGTCGCCGGGGAAGATGTTGTTGCGGGCCAGGTCCTTGATCGCCTGGCCGTAGTCGATCGCGGCCAGGCGCGCGGCTTCCGGCGCCTGCTCGCGCAGGTACAGGTTGAGCGGGCGCATGCGCCGCTCCACGTAACACAGGTGCACGACGATATCGTCGCCATCAACGGTGATGCCGTTGGCGCAGGTCTGCAGCAGTTCCTCCAGCAACTCCGCGGAAAAGCGCGAACGCGGGAAACGCAGGAAGCGATACGGCTGCGCATCGACCAGGCGACCGACGCGATCGTGCAGGAACACCAGCGCGTATTTGCCCTCGACCTGCGCGCGATTCATTTCCTTGGGATAGGCGAAGCGGTCGCGGATCACCTTGAACACCAGCGGATAGCTGGGCAGGGTGAACACCGCCATGACCATGCCGCGTTCGCCCTCGGCCTGGGTCAGCGGTTCCTGCGGCAGGGCGGCGAAATGGCGGAAGAAGGTGCGGAAGCGCTCGGTCTTGCCCTGCTTGGCCCGGCCCAGCACGGTGTAGATCTCGTCGATCGGCTTGAGCGGCAGCAAGGTGCGCAGGAACACCACCGCATCGCCGACCGTGCCCAGGTCGGCGTGGAAATAGCTGCGCGAATAACTGAAGAGATGGGCCACGTCGGCGCGATGGGTCAGTACCGCGTCCACGCGCAGGCCGCGCTCATCGTTGACCAGGGCGATCACGCAGGGCGAGAAGCGGTGCTCGCCGAACACGCGCCCGACCAGGTAGGCGCGGCGTTCGCGGTAGAACACGGTTTCCAGCAGTTCCACCGAACGCACCGGGTTCGGTCCCCAGTGGGCCAGGTCGTCCTGCAGGCGGATCACGATCGCGGCGGCACAGCGCGTGCGGTGCGCATAGGGCACGTCGAAGCGGTAGTCGCCGAGCAGCCGGGTGAAGCTGTCCACCGGCCGCAATTCCGACACCGCGTAGCTGTGGCGCCCGACCGGATGGGTGATGGCATCGGTGGGCTCGATGTCCATGGCGATGAATTCGATCGCGCCATCGACGCCGCGGGTGCGGAAGAAGCGCCGGGTCAGGGTGTTGTAGAAGGTCTTGAACAGCTCGCGGTCAATCAGCCCTTCGATCAGGCGCCCGTAGCTGTCGCGGATCGCCGACCACAGCGCGCGGTCGTGCGCGCCCTGCTGCAGGCTCGCCTCCAGCCGCAACATGCATTCGCCGACGCACTGGTCGTACAACTCGATGCGTTCCACCGCGTCGGTGCGCGCCGCCGCCCAGTCGCGGGTCTCGAACCGACGCCGCGCGCGCCGCGTGACCTCGGCAAACCGCGCGTGGTAGTCGGCGAAGGCGTCGCGGATGATGGTGGCGAAGGCGTCGGCGGGTTGCATGCCGGTATCGTAAGGCCAATTGCCGGCGAGCCGGCCAACGGAATCGACAAGGCAGGCCGAAGCCAGGAGACCGGTGAGTCATGCGCCTTGATCAGGTCGGCGATGGCGGGCTCCGACCCGAAGCGGACAAACCTCCAGCTTCTGGTCTAGTCTCGGCTTGCAACCGGCCTGATGCGGGCCGGCTTAATTAAGACGTTGGATGCTTTCGGAGATAGTCGAAGATGAAGATTCTCGCTGTGGTTGTGCTTTCATTTTTTGTGGCGGGCGTGGCTAATGCCGGTCAGGCCGGAAACCACACAGCCAACGCCATATCCACCTTCACTTTTTCCGGGGTCAAATCTGCAATTACGAAGTCTAGTGAAATGTCTTCCTCGCAAAGGAATTGCATTTCCAATCTCTCCAACACATCTCTCGCGGCCGCATACGCGCCACTACTCCGCAAGCGGTTCACTGGCGAAAAGTTGAGCCGTTACGATGCGTTTTTCGTGAGCCCTTTGGGGAAAAGATATGTAGGTGCTTTTTCCGCGTCTCCATCAACGGCTGGATTTGGTGCCGGATCTTTCAGCAAAGACGAGGAAAGGATCATCAAAGTCACGATGAACGATCCTGACTTCATGAGATTTGCAAGCGATACAAACGTCATGGTGCCGGGGGTTGCTAAAGACGAGGCGCTTAGACTGCTGGGGTCTTGCCGGTAGCGCATCCAAAAATTTATTCGGACGAGGGCCCGCATTGTTGCCACAAGCAATGCATCAGCCATGGTAGTGCGCATTAGCTACAGAGAAAGCTCATTCACCACGGCTGGGGTTGTCGAGGCGCCGGATTCGTTCCGACTGCCGTAAGCATGCGCCGCCGCGGCCTGCGCGCGCGCGTAGATGCTTGGAGGCAGCCCGACGTGGCGAGTGAAGGCGACACTGAAGGCGCTCGCCGAGCTGTAACCGACGCGCTGGGCGATCGCGGCGACGCCCGCTTCCCCGCGGCGAAGCAGGTCCTTGGCGAGCGCCATGCGCCATGCGAGCAGGTACTCCATCGGCGTTACCCCAATCGCGCGTTGGAAACGCTCGAAGAACGCGGACCGCGAAAGCGCGGCTTCCTTCGCCAATTCGTCGACTGTCCACGTCCGCGCCGGCTGCCCGTGCATCGCGCGAATCGCTGCTGCAAGACGCGCGTCGGACAGCCCCCGCACCAGGCTTGGCGACGCTCCTGTCCCGGTCGTGGATCGCAAGGCTTCGATCAGCAACACTTCCAGCAGGCGTGCGAGCACGACATCGCGCGCGGGCCGGTCTGCGCGCGACTCATCGCCCAGCAACTGCACAAGGGTCGCCAACCGCTCTTCGCCGCGGACATGGATCAGTTGCGGCAACAGCGAGACCAGCAAGGCCGCGTCCGGTGAGCCAAAGCTGCAGTGGCCTGCCAACAGGCGCAGGTCCGCCGGGCCTTCCGACGCACCGATCCTGAACATCCCTTCGCCCAGGGCGGTCGGGATCGAGTTCGCCGCGCCAGCCGGCGGCTGAAGGCTGGACATGGCGACGCCGAAGGTCGCGGGAACGAGCACGAAGTCGCCGGCTTGCAGCACGATCTCCTCGCAACCGTCGAGCGCGAGGCGACAGCCG
Source organism: Pseudoxanthomonas sp. (assembly GCA_050737675.1). Lineage (GTDB taxonomy): Bacteria > Pseudomonadota > Gammaproteobacteria > Xanthomonadales > Xanthomonadaceae > Pseudoxanthomonas_A. The sequence continues at coordinate 1,493 of JBOHXX010000217.1, read as the reverse complement.
CCTTCGAGGACGACGCAGTAGAAGGGCTGCCCTGCGTCCGAGCGGTGTACCTGCCACGGACCCGCGCCGACCACGTGCTTGGAGAAGCGCGCGGTGGGCTGCAGCAACATGACGACCTCCGCGAGCGGATCAACCATTGCCGGACTCTCGCGAATGAGATATGGACTTCAGATTGTAGCAAGTACGGGATCGGCTACGTATCGTGAAGCGATCCCCTCCACACCAAGGAATCCCCCATGAAAACCGTCCTCATCACCGGCTGCTCCTCCGGCTTCGGCCTGGAGACCGCACGCTACTTCCTGGAACGCGACTGGCAAGTGATCGCCACGATGCGCATGCCGCGCGGCGATGTGCTTCCGCCGTCCCCTCGACTGCGGGTGCTGCAGCTTGATGTCACCGATGCGCAGAGCATCAGCAAGGCGATCGAGGCCGCAGGCCCCATCGATGTGCTCGTGAACAACGCGGGCTTCGGCGCGCCGGCGCCATTCGAGCTGACCCGCATGGAGACGGTGCGCGAACTGTTCGAGACCAACACCTTTGGCACCATCGCGGTCACCCAGGCGGTGTTGCCGCAGATGCGACAGCGCAAGTCCGGGATCATCGTGAACGTGACCTCGAGCGTGACGTTGAAGCCGCTGCCGTTGGTCGGCATCTATCGCGCGGCCAAGGCAGCGGTCAATGCGCTGACCGAATCACTGGCCAGTGAGGTCGAGGCGTTTGGCATCCGCGTGCATATCGTGTTGCCAGGCTCCTCTGGCGAGACGAGCTTCCGCGACACCGCGCGGACCAACCTGCGCGGCATCGATGACGAGGTCTATGGCGAGTTCATGCGCCAGGCCATCGCCTGCATGGTCGAGTCCACGGGGCCTGGAACGCGTGCGAAGGACGTGGCCGAGGCCGTGTGGCGCGCGGCCACCGATGCATCGGCCCCGATGCACATCCCCGCTGGCGCGGATGCCGAACAGTGGGCCGCGGAAGCCCGCTGATCCCGCGCCCGGTCGGCGTCGATGTTCTTCAGTGGTGGCGGTCGACCACTTCCAGCCGCAGCATGCATTCGCCGATGCGCTGGTCGTATAGCTCGATGCGCGCCGCCGCCCAGTCGCGGGTCTCGAAACGCCGCCACGTGTGCCGCGTGACATCGGCGAAACGCGCGAGGTGGTCGGCGCAGACGTCGGCAGCTTCCGACCCGAAGCGGACATTGCGCGCGGCGCAGTAGTGATGCCGGGAAAGACTATGTCGACCCCCTGGACGCATTGGAGGGGTCGGTATGGATTTCCTTGCTGATGAACCGGGAGCAGTCGAAGAAGTCCCTGAAGATCACGCGATGTAAAACGGCCCGCTTGTTAAGGCTTACTGTTCACCTTGGGTGGGTATCGGTGACTGCGGGTAAGGTTGTGATAGTCGATCAGATGCTGCGAGTTTTCGCGGGGACTGATGCATTCAAGCCGCAACTCTTGCTAGTTGCCACATCTTCACAATTCATCTACGTATCC
>JBOHXX010000216.1:0-5888 GCA_050737675.1 Pseudoxanthomonas sp. | reverse complement strand
CTGTCCGACAAAACAATGCAATCCCCCACTGTCCTTAGAACCTCTCGTGTTGAGCTCCGGCCATTTGGTCCAGAGCACTTTGAGGCGTTCTATTCGGCTTGCGTTTGTGATTCCGCAGTCATGGGGTTCTACCACGCATACCGCTTGTCCGAGCCAGACACAGATCGTCGCGCTCGAGCACAGCGCGACTTCGTCGATCATTTCAGTCGTGGCGCACTTGACCACGGGTATGTCTGTTGGGCGATCACTTCTGGACCGTCACTTAGCGCCCCAGCGGGAGCTTTCCTTGGCTGGTGCGGCGTTCTTACGCCGGCTCTCGATCATTCGCTTTGGGGCCCAGAGGTCGCGTACATGTTAGCGAGACCTTGGCAGGGACTTGGACTCGCCACGGAGGCAGCGGCCGCCGTCCTGGCTGACGCTTGGACGCGATACGACCTCACGAGAATTCACGCAGTGGTAGATGCACCCAATCTTCCGTCTCGCCGCGTCTTAGAACGCCTTGGGTTCAAACTTATCGGGCCAGTTGAGGTCTACGGCAGCTCAGATATGGTGCTGTACACGTCGCCAGCTGTACCAAAATCGGCCTAACAATTCGTTCAAGCCGAACCCGCAGCGGGGCGGCGCCTGGCTGCAGGCCTTCGGCTATATTTACATCCAGTCGCCGCCCGATGCGGGTCGGCTTAATTCAGACGTAAGGCGTTAGACTGCTTAAACCTCTACCAACCACCGGAATCACGCTTGTCAGATTCCACCGGATCTAAGCGACGCTGCGCGCATGTTGTTGTTGCATTCCTGTCGGCAATCTTTATACCGGCATTGCTGGCTTACGGCGTACTAGTGCTGTGGTCCTCCAGCTTCGATGTCGTGGTAAAGCCTGAGGCAATTGGCACGATTGTTATCGGGGCTTTGATTAGTGCTGCTGCCGTCTATAGGCACCAGCGGATTTCTTTGTGGGCAGCGGCTCTTATCGGGATTCTGGTCGTACTTTTGCTGGCCGTAGCTCCGTCAATCTGGGATGGCCTGCTTGGCCGTGGCACAACCTAAAAATTCGTTCAAGCCGAACCGGTAGTTCCTACGCTTCGGATTGATTCCAGCGCCAGGTCTCGCCACGGAGTATCGAAATGATCTCTCCAAGTTCGATCGCGTTGACCGGGTTCATCGCTTGGGCATTGCTGCTTCTCGTGCTTATGGAGGTCGTTCGCTCACGGCTTGTACTCCGCGGCAAGGTGCCTGCGAACGGCTTCACGCCGGACAACGCGAGCTTGTCGCCTTTCATGCAGCGACTGGCCAGGGCTCATGCCAACTGCGTTGAAAACCTGCCAATCTTCGGCGGCTTGTTGCTGGTCTCCATCGTCACGGACTAGGCGGCTGTTACCGATCCACTCGCCTATCTTTTTCTTGGCAGCCGGGTATTCCAGTCAGTCGTGCATTTGGCCTCGCTGACCTCAACTGCAGTTACGATCCGCTTCACTGCCTTTGCCGTGCAAATGGCCATCGGCCTGTACTGGGCTTTCATGCTGCTGGCATCGGCGTGAGGCTTGGCAATTCATTCAAGCCCATGCCGCTTCGCGGCTCGAGTTGATCCAGGCGTCAGGCCGCACCCGGCCTGCGCGTGTTCTACTGCCGACCAGAGGGAGGACCCACCATGATCGCTGGCGCAAGATACGGTCACACCAATCTGATCGCGGATGACTGGAGGGCTTTGTCCCGCTTCTACCAAGACCTGTTTGGCTGCATCCCGGTTCCGCCAGAGCGCGATTTCAGGGGGCCAGACCTGGAGCGGGGCACGGGTATTCCTGGCGCCGAGTTGCGCGGTGAGCATCTGCGACTGCCCGGTCACGGTCCGGAAGGGCCGACGCTCGAAATCTTCAACTACAACCTCCTGAAAGAGAGGCCAGAGGTAGCAGTCAATCGCCCAGGCTTTGGCCACATCGCATTTGTTGTCGACGATGTCCCGGCGGCCCGGGAAGCCGTGTTTGCCGCCGGAGGACGGGCGGTTGGGGAGGTGGTCACGTTGACCAATGCAATGGGAAAGCAGCTCACCTGGGTTTACGTCACTGACCCCGAGGGCAACGTCCTGGAGCTTCAGTCAAAACCGAGATAAGGCTGCATGGCCATAAGCGACCTGGCAATCCATTCAAGCCCAATCCGCTTCGCGGGCCGGCTTGATTCAGGCGTTGGGCTGCAAGAAAGTGCACTCTCCCTCACCACCACCCGACCATGGAGGTTCCATGAAACGAGTCACCGGCATTGGCGGCATCTTCTTCAAGGCCAAGGATGCCCCGGCACTGCAGGCCTGGTACCAGCGGCACCTGGGCATCGATGTCCAGGCCTGGGGTGGAGCTGCCTTCGACTGGGCCGACGCCGCGGGCAAGCCGGTGGCGGGCACGACTGCCTGGTTGATCGATTCGCAAGCAAGCGATCACTTTGCGCCGAGCACTGCGACTTTCATGGTCAATTACCGGGTGGAGGATCTCCACGCCCTGGTCAAAGCCTTGCGCGAAGAAGGCTGCAATGTGCTCGACAAGATCGACGAATCCGAGTACGGGAAGTTTGCTTGGGTCATTGATCCAGAGGGAAACAAGGTCGAGTTATGGCAGCCGCCTCAAGGCCAATGAGCAGGTTCGTCAGTCACGACTGCGAACCGCTGCATGGAAATTCATTCGAGCCGACGCCGCTTCGCGGGTCGGTTTAATCCAAGTGTTGGACGCGTTCGGGAGATTTCCATGGGCTGGCTGATTACCAAGTACCTGCTTACCGCTGCCGTCGTTGTCATCGTGTCGGAGGCGGCAAAACGTAGTGACAAGCTCGGAGGATTTATCGCCGCGCTCCCCCTGGTCACATTCCTCGCGCTCATCTGGCTTTACCTCGAGAAGCAGCCGCAAGCCAAAATATCCAACCATGCCTGGTACACGTTCTGGTATGTGCTGCCAACGCTCCCGATGTTCCTCGTGTTCCCGTTGCTATTGCCCCGCCTTGGGTTCTGGCTGACCCTGTTGGCCAGCGTTGGCGTCACCGTGCTTTGCTTTGGTTTGTTCGCTTTGGTAGTCCGTCAGTTCGGCATTCAATTGCTGCCGTGAGCGGGCCCAACCCACCGCTGTCCCCTTTGCGCAGGAACTCCCAGGCGCCGCGCCTCAGCGTTCCGAAGGCCCGGTTTCGTCGTAGCCGCTACGGGTGAACAGGTCGGGCTGGATCAACTCGATGAACGCCCGCGCTTGTGGAGAAAGATACTTGCCCTTGCGCACCACCACGCCGTAACTGCGGGTCGGGAACCAGGCGCTGAGCGAGCGCGCGGCGAGGCGGCCGCGGTCGGCGTCGGTCAAACAGATCGAGGTGATGATCGAGATGCCCATGCCCATGGCCACGTATTGCTTGATCACTTCCCAACCGCCGACTTCGAGGGCGACGGTATAAGGCACGCGGTTCTGCTGGAACACCAGGTCGACCAGGCGATAGGTCACCAGCCGCTTCGGCGGCAGGATCAGGCCGTAGGGCGACAGGTCCTCCAGTTTCAGCGTGCGCTGCTTGATCAGCGGATGGTCGGGCGGGGCGATCAGCAGCGGCTCGAAGCGATACACCGGCGCGTAGCTGAGATCGGCCGGAACATCCAGCATCGAACCCACCGCCAGGTCGACCGCGTCGGAACGCAGCAGGTCGGTGCCGTCGGCACTGACCGCGTTGTGCAGGGTCAGGCGCACATCCGGATGCTGGGCGCGGAAGTGCTCCACGATCTTCGGCAGCAGGTACAGGATGGTCGAACTGTTGGCGGCGATATTGAGCTCGCCGGCGTCCAGCCCGCGGACCTTTTCGCGAAAACTGCCGTCCAGCCCGTCCAGGCTTTCGACCAGCGGCTGGGCCAGTTCGTACAGCAGCTGACCCTCGCGGGTGGGGGTCAGGCGGCGCCCGCTGCGCTCGAACAGACCGACGCCCAGCTCCCTTTCCAGCGCCTGCAACTGCAGGGTGATGGCCGGCTGGCTGACATAAAGCGCCTCCGAAGCACGCGAGACCGACCCCAGGCGCACGGTCTGGCAGAACGCCCGCAGCGGCTTCAGGCGGTCCGATTTGTAAGGAAATCGGGGGGTTGCGACCGGTCGGTCAGCCATTGCGATGCACCATATAAGCTGAACTTATAAATTGCATTGATAAAACTGTGTTGTCAAATAAATGAGGGGGGAGCACGTTACGGGCCCAGCTTGAAACCCTGCAGCAAGGAACCGCCCATGTCCGCCCAGCCTTTATCCGGTGTGTTCGCCCAGCCCTCGCAGGCTCCCGCCCACGGAGTCGTGGTGATCGCCACCGCGCCTGGGCAGGACGCCTTGCTCACCCCCGCCGCGCTGGAGCTGCTGGCTTCCTTGCACCGGAGGATCGAACCCCAGCGCCAGGCGCGCCTGGCCGCGCGCAAGGACCGGCAGGCGTTCTTTGATGCTGGCGGCCTGCCGGATTTCCGCGAAGACACCCGCGCCATTCGCGAGGGTGACTGGAAGGTGGCCGCTATCCCGGCCGCGTTGCAGGATCGCCGGGTGGAAATCACCGGCCCGGTCGATCCGAAGATGGTCATCAATGCGCTGAACTCGGGCGCCAAGGTGTTCATGGCCGACTTCGAGGATTCCACCTCGCCGACCTGGGCAAGCCTGGTCACCGGCCAGCAGACGATGATTGCCGCCGTCGCCGGCACGCTGCAGTTCACTGCGGCGGATTCCAATGGACAGCCGGGCAAGCAATACGCGTTGAAGCCATTTGAAGAACAGGCGGTCCTGATCGTGCGTCCGCGCGGCTGGCACCTGGACGAGAAGCACGTGCGCATCGACGGCACCCCGATCGCCGGTGGCTTGTTCGACCTGGCGCTGTTCGCCTTCCACAACGCAAAGCTTCTGGCTGCGAAGGATCGCGGCCCTTATTTCTACCTGCCCAAGCTGCAGTCGATGGAAGAGGCGGTGCTGTGGGAAACCGCGCTGTCGCATATCGAAACCGCGCTCGGCCTGGCCCAGGGGCAGATGAAGGTCACCGTGCTGGTCGAGACCCTGCCGGCGGTGTTCGAGATGGACGAGATCCTGCACGCGCTGCGTGGCCGCATCGTCGGCCTGAACTGCGGACGTTGGGACTACATCTTTTCCTACCTGAAGACTTTCCGCAGGCATCGCGACAAGGTCCTGCCCGAGCGCGGCCAGGTGACCATGACCCAGCCGTTCCTCAAGGCGTATTCGGAACTGCTGATCCAGACCTGCCACCGCCGTGGCGCACACGCGATGGGCGGCATGGCCGCGCAGATCCCGATCAGCGGCGACGAAGCCGCCAATGAACAGGCCATGGCCCGCGTGCGCGCCGACAAGCTGCGCGAAGTCAGCGCCGGCCACGACGGCACCTGGGTCGCGCATCCGGCACTGATCCCGATCGCCCGCGCGATCTTCGACCAGCACATGCCCGCGGCGAACCAGCACGGCGTGCTGCGCGAGGACGTCAAGGTCACCCGCGACGACCTGATCAAGCCGTCGCTGGGAACGATTACCACTGCCGGATTCGAAGGCAGCGTGGAAGTCTGCGTGCGCTACCTGGCGGCGTGGCTGGACGGCAACGGCTGCGTGCCGATCCATTGGCTGATGGAAGACGCGGCCACCGCGGAAATTTCCCGCACCCAGCTGTGGCAGTGGCTGCACTCGGACAACCTGCACCTGGCCGACGGCACGCTGATCGATTTCGCCTTGCTGGAACGCGCGCTGTTGAACCTGCCGTCGCGATTGGGCGACACCAGCGCGTTGCCGGGCGGCAAGCGCATCGGCGAGGCCATTGCCTTGCTCGACCAGCTCAGCCATGACGACGAGCTGGGCGAGTTCCTGACCCTGCCGGCCTACGAACGCCTCGATTGATTCCATGTAGGAGCGGCCCATGGC
>JBOHXX010000215.1:0-5894 GCA_050737675.1 Pseudoxanthomonas sp. | reverse complement strand
CCACTTCAATCGCCTTGGTGACTTCGCTGGTGCCGTGTTCCTTGGTCGCCGAGGCATGCGCGCGATGGACGGCGCGGAACAGCTCGCGCAGGCCGGAGCCGTGCTTGGCGGAAATGCGCACGTTCTCCGCCCATTCCACGAAATTAAGCTTGCGCGACAGCAGCGACTCGGTCTGTTCGCGCTGGTAGGTTTCCAGGCCATCCCATTTGTTCACCGCGATCACCAGCGCACGGCCGGCGTCGAGGATCGCGCCGAGCACGGTCGCATCCTGGTCGGTCACGCCTTCGGTGGCGTCCAGCATCAACACCGCGACCTGGCACTGCTCGATCGACTGCAGGGTCTTGATGATGCTGAAGATCTCGACCGCTTCCTCGACCTTGGACTTGCGCCGCAAGCCGGCGGTGTCGACCAGGCGGTACTGGCGGCCGTCGCGCTCCATGTCCACCGCGATCGAATCGCGGGTGGTGCCGGGCACTTCGGACGCGATCATGCGTTCCTCGCCCAGCAGTCGGTTGAACAGCGTCGACTTGCCAACATTGGGGCGGCCGACAAAGGCGATGCGCACGCGTGCCGGATCGTTGTCCAGGACCGCGGTGGTGCCTTCCTCGGGCACGCGCTTCTGCACTTCCTCCAGCAATTCGTCGATGCCCTGCCGATGCGCGGCCGACACGGTGATGACGTCATTGAAGCCGTAGCGGGAGAACTCGGAGATCGCGGTGGATTCCTCCAGGCCATCGATCTTGTTGATCACCAGCAAGGTCGGACGCGCGGTCTTGCGCAGCCAGGTCAGGATGTCGTCGTCCAGGGTCGAGGCGCCTTCGCGGCCATCGACGATGAACAGCACCAGATCGGCTTCCTCCGCGGCCGCGCGGGCCTGGCGCGCGGTGGCACCGGCCAGGCCTTCTTCTTCCCCGGCGATGCCGCCAGTGTCGACCACCATGAACGGTTTTTCCTCGTCCAGGCGGCAGATGCCGTAATTGCGGTCGCGGGTCACCCCGGGCTGGTCGTGGACCAGCGCATCGCGGCTGCGCGTGAGCGCATTGAAGAGCGTCGATTTGCCCACGTTGGGGCGGCCGACCAGTGCAACGAGGGGAAGCATATTTGGAAGCCGGGAAGGAAAGTGGAGTTCGGCGGCATGCACTGCAGGCCTTGCGACAGCCGATTATCCCCTATTCGGCGGTGCGGCATGGGCCGGAACGGGAAACAGCGCACCTTGGTGCGCTGTTTCAGTGGGTCATGCCGGGGAACGCAGGCCGTTACTGCAGGCGGAAAGCGCTCAATTCGCCTTCGACGTTCTGCACCAGCAGGATCCCGTCGACCACGACCGGCTTGGCGCGCAAGGCCTTGCCACCGACGCGTTCGCGCGCGGCTTCCTCACCATTGTCCAGGCGCAGCCAGTGCAGGTAGCCGTCGAAATCACCCACCACCGCGTAGTCGCCCTGCACCGTCGGCGCAGTCAGCGAACGGCGGGCCAACGACGGATTGGACCAGAGCGACGCACCCGAACTCTTGTCCAGCGCCCAGACGGTGCCGGCCGGATCCGAAACCACCACGCTGCCGGACGCCAGTCCCAACCCACCCACGCCGCCATTGTCATGCGCCCACAGCGGACGTCCGCTGGGCCCATCGATGGCGACGGTCTGCTTCTTGAAGCTAGTGGCATAGACCGTGGCGTCCTCAAGCACGACCGGCCCGTCCACATCGGCCATGCGCTCCAGTTCGGTGCGACCCTCGGGAATCCCGATCACCTGGTTCCACAGCGGACGGCCATCGCTCAGGCCCATCGCCGACACGGTGCCATCGTCGTTGCCAACGAAGACCACGCCCGGCCCCAGGGTCACCGGCGCGTTGCCACGCACGGTCAGGCTGGGGAGATCGTGGTTGAAGAACCAGCGGCGCTCGCCGGTAGCGGCGTCGAATGCCGATACCCGCCCATCGTTGGAACGAACCAATACCAGGCCCTGGCCAATGGCCGGCGCGGCGATCACTTCGTTCGGAACCTTGGCCTGCCACTTCTCGGTGCCGGTGGAAGCGTCCAGCGCGATCACTTCGCCATCCAGCGTGCCGACCACGACCAGCCCATCGCCGGCACCCGGGCCGCCCGACAGGCGCGCATCGGATTTGTATTGCCACACGGACTTGCCGGTCTGCAGGTCGAACGCACGCACCCCGCCTTCGATCGCCGCCGCATAGACATGGCCGTCAGCCACTGCGGGGCCCTGGCTCACGCCCAGGCGGTCCTCGCCCTTGCCGGCATTCGCGCTCCACAACTTGGAAACGGTAGCGGTAGGCGTGAACTTGACCAACTCGGCAGGCTCGGCCGGCTTGCCATCATTTTTTTTACTGCCGAACCAGCCCTTGATCGTGCTGCAACCGGACAGGACCACCGCCAGCACGGCGATGGCAAGAAAGCGCTTGAACATGGAAACAGGCCTCATCGGGTGGGCTGCTCGGGTTTCGGCGGCGTGCCGCCGGCATCTGTGAGTTTGAGTTCAACCAGGCGGCGTTGCGGTGCCGCAACATCCATTCCAGTCAGTGCCTTGAGGTAGGCATCGCGAGCGAGGTCGCGCTTGCCGGTGGCTAACAATGCGTCGCCACGCGCCTCAAGGCTGGAACTGTCGCCGGCATCGCCCAGGACCTTGAGCGCGTCTTCGCCCTTGCCTGCATCGGTCAGCAACCGGGCCAGCCGCAGGTCGACCAGGGATTTCAACGAGGGATCCGGCTTGAGTCCACGCAAGGTGGCGATGGCGGCTTCCGCCTGGCCGGCATCAACCTGGGACTTGGCCAGCCTGAGCGCGGCCAGGTCGGCATACACATTCGCGTTGCCGCCTTGGAGTTTGGCGACCTCCACCTGTGCCTTCTTCAGGTCCGCCGTACCCAGGCTGTCCACTGCCAACTGGTAATCCAGGTTGGCCTGTTCAGCCTGCTGGACCTGGTGCTTCTGCCACCACTGCCATCCAAAAATAACCGCGAGTCCCAAGGCTATGCCGCCGATCATTCCAGCGCCGTTGTTCTTCAGCCAATTGCGGACGCGTTCGCTTTGTTCGTGCTCGTCGAGCAGATCGTCGATCGCCATGCGTACTCTCGCCCCGTCTAGGCGGGGTCATTGATTCGGGTTGGAGGATCCGGTTGGAGAAACCCCCCGAATCCAGTCAGTCGACAACCGGTGCGAGGGAACCATCAGAGGATACCGTAAAGCGCGCCACATTGGCTCGCTTGTAGGGTGTCATGTCCACCGTACTACCGGCTTGCTGAACCTCGACCGCCGACGCATTGCCCAGCACCACGCGACCTACCTGGCCATTGCGGTAGCTGCGTTCCTCGCCCGACTTGAGCAGCGTTTTTTCCAGCGTGCTGCCATCGGGTCCGTTGACCTGGACCCAACTATCACCGGTCATGCGCAGAACCAGACCGTTGCCATTGTTGCGCGAAAGCGGCGGTGTAAGGGAAGCAACATAGGGGGCAGCCTGTATGTGTGCAGTCGCCTCCTGCTGCGGGCTCTGGCCATCCCTGTTTGCCAGCACCGTGTTCTCAGGGACCACGTCGAGAGACGCAGTGGTCCGCGAATCGCCTTCGCCGATATGCGATTGCGTGGCGACCCACACCGGCACCGCGATCGCGGCGGTGATCACGACATAGACCGCGCGACGCGCGATGCTTTCCATGACCCGCTGATAGCGCGGAGTGTGGCTATGGCTGATCAGTTCGGCCGGGCGGATCGGTTGCAGCTGCGCCTGTTGCAGATACGGATCGATGTCGACCTTCAACAGCCTGGCGTAACTGCGCAACTGGCCACGGACGAAGACCGGGGCACCAAGCTGCTGCCAGTTTTCGTCTTCCAGCGATTTGAGTACCCGCTCGGGCATTTTCAGCTGGCTGGCCGCGTCCTGCCGGCTCATGCCGGCCTGTTCGCGCGCCTGCTTCAACAGGTTGCCGCAGCCTTGGGCAAATTCGCCCGCAGCCGATAGGATTTGTTCGTTCATGGCCTCGTCGTTTCCCCAGGGTTCGCGGTAACCGAAGGGAACTCCGCCCTCAACCGCTGAACGTATCGGCTGGCGGCGGCCTTGTCGCCCAGCTTGGTCTCAATATCAGCCGCCAGTTGTAGCACGGTCGGATCGGCGGGTGCAGCAGCCAATCTCCGTTCTGTGAACGCCCTCGCTTCAAAATAACGACCCTGGCGATATTCGTTGTCGGCCATGGAAGCCAGGGCATACGCATTGTTCGGGGCCAGCGATAGCGCTTGGCGCAGGTCGCGTCCGGCCCGCTCGTACTGCCCGGCCTTCAGGGCACAGCCCCCCGCATTGGCCAACGCCGATCCCGGAGTTGCGTAGCCGGGCGCAGCCAGCGCCCGGTCGAACCAGACCAGCGCTTCGGCGGGGAACCCATTGGTGCAGAGCCACGCGCCGTAGTTGTTGAGCATGCCGCCGTCTGTGGGGGCAAGCTCGGCGGCACGCTTGTAATATTCGCCGGCCTGCACGGTATTGTCCTGCCGGTCGCGAATGACAGCCAGCAAGGTGTAGGCATCGGCCGACCCCGGACTGCCCTTGAGCAGGGCCTTGGCCTCGCGCTCCGCGGCGGCCAGGTCGCCGGTGCCCAGCCTCTGGGTGGCGAGGCGCAGCCGGTCCTGGGTGGCGAGTCGCTGCTTGGTGGCGGCACTGTCGCTGACGTGATATTCGCTCTCAGCCTGGGCAACCGGGATCATCTTCGAGCTCGGCTTGATGAAGGTAAGCCTGGAGCAACCCGCTGTCGCCAACGCCAGCATCACGGCCAGGACCAGGGCATCACGCAGCCGCATCATCGATCCCCTGCGACTGAAGGTGCAGGCGGAACTCGGCCTGGCGACGGGTCCGGTCAACGACCTGCCCCTTCAACTGGCCGCAGGCGGCATCTATGTCGTCGCCACGCGTGCGCCTGACCATGGTCAGCACCTGCGAATCCAGCAGGATCTTCTGGAAGGCGCGGATATCGGCTTCGGTACTGCGCTCGTAGCGCGTACCGGGAAACGGATTGAACGGGATCAGGTTGACCTTGCCCGCGTCCTTCGACTGCACGGCATTGTCGAACTGCCGCATCAGCCGCGCGAGTTCCCGCGCATGCTGCGGCTGGTCGTTGATGCCGCGCATCATGGTGTATTCGAAGGTAACCGAATCGCGCTTCTTGTTGGCCTGCACGTAACGTGCGCAAGCGGCCATCAATTCCGCGATCGGGTATTTTTTGTTGAGTGGCACGAGTTCCGTACGCAACTCGTCGTTGGCTGCATGCAACGACACCGCCAGCGACACATCCGATTCCACCGAAAGCCGGTCGATCATCGGCACCATGCCGGCCGTGGAAAGGGTCACGCGCTTGTTGGCCAGGCCATAACCCAGGTCGTCGCGCATCACGCTCATGGCGCGCACGACGTTGTCGAAATTCATCAACGGCTCGCCCATGCCCATCATCACCACGTTGGTGAGTTTGCGCTGCAGGTGCGGCACATTGCCCAGGTGGCGCGCGGCCACCCAGACCTGGCCGATGATTTCGGCGGTGGAGAGATTGCGATTGAAACCCTGCGTCGCGGTCGAGCAGAACTGGCAATTCAATGCACAGCCCACCTGCGATGACACGCAAAGCGTGCCGCGACCCTTGTCCGGGATGAACACCGCTTCGATGGCGTTTTTTCCGTCCATTCCGAGCAGCCATTTGTGGGTGCCGTCGACGGAAGGCTTTTCGAACTGGATCTGTGGAACCACGACCTCGGCGTATTGCTGCAGCTTCGCGCGCAGCGCCTTGCCGAGGTCGGTCATGGCATCGAAGTCGGTGACATAACGGTGATGGATCCACTTCATCACCTGATGGGCGCGGTAACGCTGTTCGCCGAGCGTGTCGGCGAAGAAGCGCTCCAGGCCCTCGCG
>JBOHXX010000214.1:0-5933 GCA_050737675.1 Pseudoxanthomonas sp. | reverse complement strand
GCCCTTCTGAAGCGTGCCCGCTCATTTCTTCTTACCGGCAGCTTCAACCTCCACCTTGGCGGTGGCGGTCTTTTTGGCGGTGTCGCCGATCACCTCCACCGGAGTGCCGTCGCGCAAGGCGATCTTGCCTGCGGTCACCACGCCATCGCCGGCCTTGAGGCCTTCGCGGATCTCGACCCATTCGCCGTCCATGTAACCGGTCTTGACCGCCACCCGCGCCGCCTTGCCGTTGCGTACCGCGAACACCGCCGGGTCGCCTTCATCGTCCAGCAGCGCCGCGCGCGGCACCACCAGCGCATCGGCGCGCTTGTCGTAATCGATCTTGATGCGCCCGAACATACCCGGCTGCAACGAGCCGCCCGCGCCGGAAAAACTGCAGACCACGCGGAAGGTGCCGCTGCCCGAATCCACCACCGGGGCGATGCGGTCGACGACGCCGGTGAAGTCCTGGCCCGGCAGTGCGTCGGCGGTGAGTTGCACCGGCTGTCCCGCCTTCAGCGTGGCGATCTCGCGCTCGGGGACGTTGAGCGTGGCTTCCAGCTTCGAGTTGTCGACGATGCGGAAGATCGGCGTGTTGATCTGCACGAAGTTGCCGGTCTTGATCGAACGCGAGGCGATCACCCCGGAAATCGGCGCGGTCACCGTGGTGTAGGAAAGTTCCAGCGTGGCCATGGTGTACTGGGCGCGCGCATTTTCCAGATCGAACTTGATCTGGTCGACGTCGTTGGCGCTGATCATCTGCTGGGCGACCAGTTGCTTGGCGCGGCTGTAGTTGTTTTCCAGCTTGTGCATCTGCGCCGAAGCCTGGGCCACCGCCAGCCGCGAGCGGTCCGGATCCAGCCGCACCAGCGCCTGCCCTGCATGCACCGCCTGGCCCTCTTCGACCATGACCGCAAGGGCCACGCCCGAGGTCTTGGCCACTACCTGCGACTCGCCGCGCGGTTCCAGTGCGGCGGTACCGGTATAGCTGGCCGCGACCGGCCGATGCGCGGCCTTGACCACTTCAACTGGCACCGCATCGGGACCCTTCGCTGCATCGCCAGGCTTGGCCTGCGCCTCCCCGTCGCCTTTCTTGCAGGCAGCCAGGGAAAGTCCCAGAACCAGGACCAGGGCAGAAGCGCGCAGCGCGCGCACGGGGAAACGGCCTGCGGAGAAGTCGGGACGAGACATGCGGGTACCAGGTGGTTGTTAGGTGTTGTACATAGGTATATCACCCAACCCCTGCCCGGACATGCGCCGAAGGTCATGGTGACTTGCGATGGATCCTCCATCCCTTGCCAACAGAAGTGGCAGGGATGCACGGCATACGCATGGGCAAAATCGTCCGATCGCGACCTATTGTCCGGCATGCGGATGGCGCGTAAATGCCATGTGGATGGCAGGCGCCGGGAGTCGCACGCTATACTTCGCCCAGCCAAGCGCTGCGGTTGGACGCAGCGCACGCAATGAGAGAGACCCGGATTACGACATGATGCGACCGCTTCCGCTCGCCGCTTGCCTCGCCTTGGCCGCCGCCCTTCCGCTGGCCGCCGCTGTTACCGCACAGGTTCCTGCCCAGCAGGAAACCGCGCCCGCCACCACCGAAGCCGCCCCGGCCCCAGCACCCGCCGCTCCGCAAAAGCTGGTCGGCGACGCGCAGAACGGCCGCACCCTGTCCTACACCTGCCAGGGTTGCCACGGCCTCACCGGCTACAAGAACGCCTATCCGAGCTACCACGTACCCCGGATCGGCGGCCAGTCGGCCGAATACCTGACCCAGGCCCTGACCGAATACAAGAAAGGCAACCGCAAGCATCCCACCATGCAGGCCCAGGCGGAGAGCTTCTCCGACCAGGACATCGCCGATCTTTCCGCCTACCTTTCCTCGTTGAAATAAGCCGCCCATGTCGAATGCCGTGCACGCCCAGCGTCTAGCCATCGCCCTGCTCGCCGCCCTCGCCCTGGCCGCCTGCTCCCAGAACAACGAAGTCGCCGCCGAGGACCCTGGCCATGCCAGCGGCGAGCACGGTTCCAGCTCCTCCGCGGGACTTCCCGAAGGCCGCATCGCGGTCGGCGAGAAACGCGCGCAGGTCAAGAGCGAAGCGACCAAGCAGAGCTGCGTGGATTGCCACGGCGCCGAAGGCAACGCGCCGATCGATGCCACCTATCCCAAGCTCGGCGGCCAGTACGGCGACTACATCGCCCACGCGTTGCAGGCCTACCGCTCCGGCGACCGCCAGAATGCGTTGATGACCCCGCAGGCCGCGCAACTGAGCGACCAGGACATTGCCGACCTGGCCGCGTATTTCGGCTCGCGCCCCCCCCAGATACGCGACCTGCACGGCGTCAACTGACCGCTTTCGCAGGAATCAAGAAGCAACAACAGGAAACGGGGCCGTCAGGCCCCGTTTTCGTTGCGGCGGAAGGAGATAGGAGTGAGATTGGAGGAGCGAGAAGTGAGTGGAAGTCAAAAGCCGCTCACTCCTCGTTTCTCGTTTCTCGCCCCCTCAACTATCCGTCGATATCGGATTGCGCTTGACCGGAATCTCCGGCGGCGGTCGCGCGGTAGCCGGCTGCTCGTTGAGGTTGGGATCGAACAGGCTGCAGGCACCACCAGCCTGCAGCACCGAGACCACGCACTTGACCTTCTTGGAAGTGCCCGGGATCGGGATCTCCACTTCCTGGATCGCACGACGCACCCATTCCCCCAGCAGCGATTCGTTCGTGGGTCGCCAGTATTTGTCGAACATGGTCGGCTCGTAGGGGAAATCCGGTCGTTCCAGCCACTTGCTGGCGCGATCGGCATCCGCGCGCTGCGCCTGCTTGGAACCCGGCGCCCCTGGCTTGCTTGCATTGCCGCCAAGATTTTCCGGAACCCGCACGCTGCCATCGGCATTGAACAGGCCCGGGCCGTTGCCATCACGCCCACCGGCCTGGCCAGGCACGTTGCGGGTCGATGCACCCCAGTCGTCGCCGCGTCTGGGGGTAGGCGTGGCGCCGGGACGGTTCGCCGTCGCGGACGAGCCCGACGCGGTCGCATTGGGCTGGGTGCCCTGGCGGGTACTGGGCGTGCTTGCCGAATCGCCCGCCGCCGTCGCGCTCACGGCCTTGCTGTCGCTGCCACTGGCGGCGGTGCCGGGTCTGGGCGATGCGATCTCCGCCTGGCGCACGCTGGCCGTGGGCGCCTGCAGCACAGGTGCGGCGACTGCGCGGGAAGGTAACTGCACGGTGCGGATCTGCGGCAACGGTGCGGGTATCTCGCGTTCCTGCACCAGGGGCGTGTCGGGAGCGATCCGCGGCACCGCTATTTCGCGCTGCGGCAACTCACGTTGTGCCGGTGGCACATCGACCACGGTGACTTCACGCACCGGCACGCCGATTTCACGCGGCCGGATCTGCGGCGGGGCGATTTCCGGGCTGCGGGCCGTGGTCGGCGGCAACACGAAAGTGGTGGTGGGAACCGGGGTTTCAGTCACCTGCAGGGTCTGCTGCGCAACCGGCGGCGCGGGAACCGGGACTTGCTCCTGCGGCAGCGCCGATGCCTGAGGCGATGCCTGCGAAGCAACACTCGTGGATGGCGCGGGCGCGGCCTGCGCCGCCGCCGCGGAAGACTCGGATTGCGCCGGCGGTCCGCCGCCTTCTTCCTCCGGGGTGCCCTGGCCGATGAACTCGACCTGGACCCGGCTTTCCTCTTCCGCAACAGGCGGTGGCGGCACCTTGACTACGGCCAGGAACACCAGCAGCAAGAGGAACAGCAGGTGCATCAGCGTACTCAGGCTGCCGGCGAACCAGCGCAGCCTGCGGTCCTCGCGCAACGGCGGACCCCAGTCCTGGTAGAACATCGAGCGGAACGCCTGCCAGCGATTCAGCGCCAATGGTTTTGGCATCGGCGCCGGCATCGGCCGCTGTGCGAACAGGTGCACGATCGCATCGGCGCTTTCGCGGCGGATCGCCCCCAGTCTTTCCTTCAGTACGCGCAGCCACAGGCCCCAGCCGTAGGGCATGCCGGTGTGGCGTTCCAGCACGGGTGCAGGCCTGGCGGCCTGCAGCGCTGCGATGATGTCGGCGGCTTTCGTCACCGGGGAGCGCGGAATCAGGCCGCGTTGTCGCGTGGAATGTACGGAGCGTCGCCGGTGTCATGGTCGGTGACGTCGCGAACCGCGGTGATACCGGGTACGCGTGCCAGCAAGGTTTTCTCGATGCCTTGCTTGAGGGTGACATCGGCCATGCCGCAACCGTTGCAGCCGCCGCCGAAGCGCAGCAGGACCACGCCCTCGGCGCTTACCTGTTCCACCGCCACCTTGCCCTTGTGCTGGGCCAGTTGCGGATTGATTTCGTTCTCCACCACCCAGCGCACCCGTTCCACCAGCGAAGCGGATTCGGCCGGCGCCTGGCCCTTGATCTTGGGCGCCTTGATGGTGAGCTGGCTGCCAGCGCCCTGGGTCACGTAATCGATCTCGGCGCCATCCAGCCAGGCCACGCTGTCCGCATCGACATAGACGGTGAAGCCTTCGCAATCCACGGCCCATTCGTCGCCCACCAGGTCGCGCGGTTCGGAGAATTCCAGCCGCGCGTCGGCGCGCGCGGTGCCCGGATCCACCGCACTCAGGCGCACGCCCAATCCGGGCAGCGCCTCGCGCTCGATCAGTTTGCGGAAATAGGCCTGGGCAGTGTCGGATATCTGGATCATGCGGCTATTCTAGCCACCAGACTGTTAGGCATTCATTCGAAGATATAACGGCGTGGGTGGTACGTTCAGCCTGCCGTCGTTGAAGGAAAACACCATGTCCGACCTGATTCCCCTGGCCCAAGCGCACTGCCTGCCGCTGAAGGGTAGCGAACACAAGCTCACCCAGGCTCGCGTGGCCGAATTGACCCTGCAAGTACCGGGCTGGGATCTGGTGGAAGAAGGCCGCGCGATCTGCAAGACCTTCCGCTTCGGCAATTATTACGAAACCATGGCCTTCGTGAATGCGCTGGCCTTCGTGGCCCACGGCGAGGACCACCATCCCGATCTCGGAGTGCATTACGACCGTGCCGTGGTGCGCTATTCCACCCACGATGTCGGCGGCTTGAGCGAGAACGACTTCATCTGCGCGGCCAAGGCCGACCGCCTGCTGGGGGAATGAAGATGAAGACCAATCGATCCTGCACCACGACCGCGGCAACAGCCGCGATGACGATGCTTGCCTCGTTCGTGCTTGGCGCCTGTAGCGGCGGCAAGGCGCCAGCGACGCAAATCATCCCTTCCACCGAACTCGCTGCGGTGGATACGCCCAAACCGGATTATCCGATCGAGCTGGCCTGTGCCGGGGTCAGCGGGACCACCGTGCTTGCGGTCACCGTCGGCATCGAAGGCAAGCCCACGCAGGTAACGCTGGTCCAGGGCAGCGGCAATGAAAGGCTCGACAAATCCGCGATGGATCGCGTGCCCTCGTGGAAATTCAACCCGCCTACCCGCAATGGCCAGCCGATGTCGCAGACCATCCAGGTCCCGGTGAACTTCAAGTCACCGGCAGAACGCCCTGCCGAATGCTTCGCGCTGGACGCGAAGTCCCCAGGCTGACGCTTCAGCCCGCAGTCCTGGCATTCACGCCAGCCTGTCCAGCGCCGCCGCCAGGTCATCGGCCAGCGGCGCGTTCAGCACATAAGGCATCTTGCCTGCGTCCAGCGAGAACTCCAGCGAAGCCGCATGCAGGAACAGGCGCTTGAGCCCGGCCTGCTCGCGCAGCCGCTTGTTGACCGCTTCGTCGCCGTACTTGTCGTCGCCCGCCACCGGATGGCCGATGTGCTGGGCATGCACGCGGATCTGGTGGGTACGGCCGGTCTCGATCCTCACTTCGCAATAGGAATGCCCGCTGCGGCGTTCCAGCACGTTGAAATGGCTGACCGACTCCTTGCCAATCGCATTGACCTGCACATGCCGCTCGCCGCCCTGGCGCAGACCCACATGC
>JBOHXX010000213.1:0-5934 GCA_050737675.1 Pseudoxanthomonas sp. | reverse complement strand
GGTGTCGCGTTCGATCGCGTCGTCGATGACCTCGATGAAATCGACCGGCCTGTCCATCAAGCCGGGCCGTCGGCGATGGCGTGGTGGCGCTCGACCGCGGCGACTTCATTGCGCGAACCCAGGAACACCGGCACGCGCTGGTGCAATTGCGTCGGGGCGATATCGAGGATCCGTTCGCGCCCGGTGCTGGCGGCGCCGCCGGCCTGTTCCACCAGCAGGCCCATCGGGTTGGCCTCGTACATCAGGCGCAGCTTGCCGGGTTTGGTCGGATCCTTCCTGTCCCGCGGATAGATGAAGATGCCGCCGCGGGTCAGGATGCGGTGCACGTCGGCGACCATGCTGGCGATCCAGCGCATGTTGAAGTCCTTGCCGCGCGGCCCTTGCTTGCCGGCCAGCAGGTCTTCCACGTATTCCTGCATCGCCGGTTCCCAGTGGCGCTGGTTGGAGATGTTGATGGCGAACTCCGCGGCCTCTTCGGGAATACGCATATCGCGCTGGGTCAGCACGAACGCACCCTGCTCGCGATCCAGGGTGAAGGCATGGGTGCCGTGGCCGACGCTGAGCACCAGCATCGTGCTCGGCCCGTAGATGCAGTAGCCCGCCGCGACCTGCGCGGTGCCGGGCTGCAGGAAGTGTTCGTCCGCCGGCGTGGTCACCCCGTCCGGGCAGCGCAGCACCGAGAAGATGGTGCCGACCGAGACATTGACGTCGATATTGGAACTGCCATCCAGCGGATCGAACAGCAACAGGAAGTTGCCGCGCGGATAAGCGTCGGGAATCGGCTGGCAGTGGTCCATTTCTTCCGATGCGCAGGCGGCCAGATGCCCACCCCAGGCGTTGGCTTCCAGCAGGATGTCGTTGCTCAGCACATCGAGCTTCTTCTGCGCTTCGCCCTGGATGTTGCCTGTGCCGGCATCGCCCAATACGCCACCCAACGCACCTTTGCTGACGGCGATGGAGATGCTGGTGCAGGCGCGCGCAACCACCGCGATCAACTGGCGCAGCTCGGCGTTGATGCGACCGGCGCGTTGTTCCTCGATCAGGTAGCGGGTCAGGGAGACGGATTGCATGGCGTCTGGATAACCGTTTCTCGGAAAGGAACGCCATTGTCGCCTTTCCGCCGCGGCATTTCGATGTCATCGCGGGCTTGCCCGGATGCCGCGATCAGATGATCCGCAATGTAATCGCTTTCAAAACCGCACGCGTGCGGTCGCTGGTACCGAGTTTGTCGAGGATGGTGGACACGTAATTCTTCACCGTGCCTTCGGCCAGGAACAGGCTGCGCGCGATCTCCTTGTTGGAATAACCACCGGCCAGAAGGCGCAGGATCGCGACTTCGCGGGTACTGAAGGTTTCGCTGGGGGCGCTCTCGTCGCGGAAGCGGAAACGCGCACGCACCGGATCGGTGCTGACCGGTTGCAGCAGGGTTTCGCCCGCAGCCACGCGTGCGATCGCCTCGCGCAGGTCTTCCGGCGCGGCGTCCTTCAACAGGAATCCCTGTGCCCCGGCATCGGTGGCGCGCAACAGCAGGTCGCTGTCGTCGAAGGTGGTCAACAGCAGCACCGGGGTGGTGTCGCCGCGTTCGCGCAGTTGCAGCAGCGCTTCGATGCCGTCGGTGCCGGGCATGCGGATGTCGCTGAGGACCACGTCGACGGGATGCGCCTGCAACTTCTCCAGCAGGTCGGCGCCATCTTCCGCCTCCAGCGCCACTTCGATGCCCTGCTGCAGCAGCAGGGCACGCAGGCCGGCACGGACCAGGGCCTGGTCGTCGGCCAGGGCCACGCGGATCGCGGCTTGATTCATGCCGGCAACCTCGCATCGATACGCAATCCACCACGCGAGGTGGTGCCCAGGTCGAAACGGCCGCGCAAAGCTGCGACCCGTTCGCGCATGCCGGCGATGCCGTTGCCTTCGCGTATCGCGCCCTTGATGCGCCCGTCGTCCTCCATGTGCAGGACCACCTCGGCGCCCTCGCGGCGCAGGTGCACCGAAAGCCGGTTTGCATCGGCATGGCGCGCGGCGTTGGTCAGCGCTTCCTGGACCAGGCGCAGCAAGGTTTCGGCTGTGCCTGGATCGGTGACGCGTACGTCGTCGTCGATGCGCAAGGCGAGCTCGGGTCGCGGCAGTGGCGCGGCCAGCGCGCGCAGGGCGGTTTCCAGGTCCAGGCCGTGTTCATTGCGTAGTGCCTGGACCACGCTGCGGATGTCCGCCAGCAATTCGCCGGAGAGGCGTTCTGCGATGCGTACTTCCTCGCGTTGGGCGAAGGCCGGGTCCGCGGCCAGCGCACGCAGGTTGAGGCGCATCGCGGTC
The DNA here is from genome assembly GCA_050737675.1 of Pseudoxanthomonas sp. GTDB lineage: Bacteria > Pseudomonadota > Gammaproteobacteria > Xanthomonadales > Xanthomonadaceae > Pseudoxanthomonas_A. Next base: position 3,624 of record JBOHXX010000213.1, on the reverse strand, counting down.
AGCTTGTGTCCGGCCACGTCGTGCAGTTCGCGGGCCACGCGCAGGCGTTCGGCATCGCGCGCGCTGTCGGCGAGCAGGGCACGCGTGGCCAGCAGGTCGGCGTTGACCAGGACCAGCTGGTCGCGCGACGACTCCGCACTCACGGCGTAATGCACGCACAGCGCGGCCAGCGCCTGGAAACCGACATTGATCATGACCATGGTCAGCGGCGAGGAAAAGCCGGCATCGCGGATCAGCAAATAGAAGATCGCGTCCACGATCAGCGCCGCGGCAATCGCCGTCCTCGGCCGCCAGGTAGAAAACGCACAGGCGACCCAGATGACCAGCAGGATCTGTGCCGTACCGAGGTCTGGCGCAAGCCGGATCTGGACCAGGGCGGACGTCGCCATCAAGCAGAGCAGCGCGCTGCGGATGCGCTTGCGATGGTCGGCCATGACGACCATCGTGGTGAAGAAGATGGCGAAGGCCAGCAGCGTCAAGGCGGCGAACAAGGTCACTTCCCGTGGCGTGAAGCGCAGGGAAAGCGCGACCGCACCGATGGTGAAGAAACCGGCCAGGTTCAGGGGTTGCAGCAGGTTACGGAGGAATTCGCGCATGGCCACATGCTGGGCGCTGCCGGCAGCGATGGCAATGCGTGCGCCGCAGAAAGTGACTTCCGGCACTGCGGATCGATGACTGCCGGCATCTGACCGGCGCGCTGCCGCTGCCCACACTGGCCACGTCATCCGCCATCGCCCAAGGACCTCGCCATGAATCGCATTTCCGCTTCCTGCAGTGCATCGCTCTTCCTCGTCGCGGGGTTGCTAGCCGCATTCGCCACGACACCGGTTTTCGCCGCCGAGCTCACCGTTCACCTGCACGGCATCCGTGCGCAAAGCGGATTGGTCAAGGTCGCCGTGGTCGATTCGCAGGAAGCCTGGGACGGCAAGGCCGCGCCGGTGCAGTCCGATGGCGCGCCGCCACACGGCGAAGACGCCAGCTTCACCTTCAAGGGCCTCAAGCCCGGCAACTATGCCGTGCTGATCACCCACGACGAAAACGGCAACGGCAAGCTCGACACCAATGTCATGGGCATGCCGCTGGAAGGCTACGGCTTCAGCAACAACCCGCAGGTGATGCGCAAGCCGACCTGGGACGAGGCGCGCTTCGAAATCGGCAAGGACGATGTGGCGATCGACGTCGCCCTGCATTGACCGTCGCCCATCAAGGAGCATTGCCATGAGCATCATCGGTAACAGCCGCCGCCGTTTCCTGCGCAACCTGTTGTCCGGCGCCACCGCGCTGGCCCTCGCGCCGTCGCTGCTGCACGGCGAATCCGCATTCGCGGGCGATCCTGCCGCGTTCGCCAGCGGACTGCGCCAGCATCCATGGCTGGCCGGATGGAAGAGCGTGCGATCCGAATCGCTGGGTCCCAGCGTGCTCGAGATGGAAGGTCGCCTGCCCGAGGGCCTCGCCGGCACCCTGTACCGCAACGGGCCGGCGTGGACCGAGCGCGCCGGATTCCGCTACGAACACTGGTTCGATGGCGACGGCATGGTCCATGCGTGGCGACTGCAGGGAGACAGGATCGTCCATCGCGCGCGCATGGTCGCCACGCCCAAGTTCAGCCGCGAACAGAAGGCCGGACGTTTCCTCTTCCCGACCGCCGGCACCACCGTCCCCGACAGCCAGCCGATCCGCAACAACGATGGCGCCAATCCCGCCAACACCTCGGTGATGACGCTCGATGGGCGCTTGTTCGCCCTGTGCGAAGCAGGCTCCGCGTTCGAGCTCGATCCGGATCAACTGGACACGATCGGGCCGGTGACCTGGCGCCCGGACCTGGCCAGCGTGCCGTTCTCCGCGCATCCGCTGGTCGACCGCGACGGCTCGGTGTGGAACTTCGGCGCGGTCAGCCTGATGGGCGGTTCGGGGCTGATGGTCTGGCACCTGGGCGCCGACGGCAAGCTGGTCTCCGGCGACATATTGGAAACGCCGATACGCGGCTACCTGCACAGCTTCGCCATGACCGATAGGCACCTGGTCTTCGTGCTGATCCCGTTCCGTTATCGGGAAGGCGAGGGCGCGTTCTTCGAGCGCCTGCGTTTCCAGCCCGACCAGTCGCTGCGCATCGCGGTGGTGCCGAAGGACGCGCCAGCCACTGCGCGCTGGTTCGAGGCCGAGTTCGCCGCGATCTACCACTTCGGCGATGCGTACGAGCGCAATGGCGAGATCGTCATGCGCGCCGTGCAGCACCTGGACACCGAGGAGGCGCGTTCGCCGATGCGACCGGCGATGAACGGCCACGCGGATGCGCACGGCGGCACCGGCCGGCTACGCGAACTCCGCCTGGGCCTGCGTGACGGCAAGGCGCGCTGGGAGGACACCGGCGTGGCCGGCATCGAATTCCCGCTGTTCGACCCGCGTACGCACGGGGATCGCGCGGCGGTCGTGTACGCGCCGACCAACCAGGGCGTCCACGCGGCCCCGTATTTCAACGCGATCGCTGCCCATGACATGGCACGTGGCCACCGGCAGGTATACGACTACGGCGAATCGGTGCTGGTCGAAGAACATGTATTCGTGCCCCGCCCCGGCAGCAGGCGGGTCGATGACGGCTGGCTGGTCGGCACGCTGCTCGACAGCGCGCGCGGGCGCAGCGGCATCGCGGTGTTGGATGCGCAACGCATCGAGCAAGGACCGCTGGCCCAGGCCTGGCTGCCGTACACCGTCCCGCTGGGATTCCACGGACATTACGCCGTAGCTTGACCCGAGAAATTCGTGTATGCGTGTGTAGGAGCGGCGCAAGCCGCAATGCTTTATCGATGGCCCTTTCGCGGCTTGCGCCACTCCTGCATGGGTTGTGTTCATCGGGTGGGACTGCTGACAACAGGCTGTCAGCAGGGCCCGCGCATGCTGTCGGGGTGCAATTGGCACGGCACCCGGAAGCAGGCGCATGCAGCAGTCCGCGCAGCGAATCAACGACGGCCGCCATGATTTCGATTTCTACCATGGCCGCTGGCAGGTGCGGAACGTGCGCCTGCGCGAGCGCCTCGTCGGCAGCGATGACTGGGAAACCTTCGACGCCACCCAGGAGTGCCGTCCGCTGCTGGACGGCATCGGCAACCTCGACGATTTCGTCACCGACTGGGACGAGGGTTTCCGCGGCATGACCCTGCGCCTGTTCGACCTGCAGGCCAAGCGATGGAGCCTGTACTGGGCCGGCAATCGCAGCGGCGTGCTGGAACCACCGGTGGTCGGTCGCTTCGAACAAGGCGTCGGCATCTTCGAGGGCGACGACATGCACCAGGGCCGACCGGTGCGGGTGCGTTTCACCTGGTCGGAGATCAGCGCGAACAGTGCGCACTGGCAGCAGGCGTTCTCGGCCGATGGCGGCCGTAGTTGGGAAACCAACTGGCATATGTACATGAGTCGTCGCGACGACTGAATCCGTTTCTTACCGCGACACAACTTGCGGCGACACAAGGAGTCCAGCCATGAACAAGACCGTGGAAATCCGCACCTATAACCTGAAGCCGGGAGCGCGCGAACGCTTCGCCCGCATCGCCAGCGAGGAAGTCATGCCCATGCTCGCGCGCTGGGGCACCGACGTGGTCCGCCATGGACCTTCCGCGCACGACGAGG
>JBOHXX010000212.1:0-5935 GCA_050737675.1 Pseudoxanthomonas sp. | reverse complement strand
AAGCCCCTCCCACAAGTTGTTTGGTCGCTCGCCATTTCCGGCGTTGCCTCTTCATCCAGGCATTGAAATGTCGCTGAAGATCAACGAACTCTGCGTCAACTGCGATGTCTGCGAGCCGGCCTGTCCCAACCAGGCCATCGCCATGGGCGAGACCATCTACGTCATCGATCCGGCCCGTTGCACCGAATGCGTGGGCCACTTCGACGAACCACAATGCGTGGTCGTCTGCCCGGTGGAGTGCATCGATCCCGATCCGGCGTATCCTGAAAGCGAGGAGGACCTGCTGGCAAAGCTACGGCGGCTCCAGCAAACCGCTTGAGACAGGAGTGAACGTGAGACTTCGCAGTATTTTCGCCATCGCATTGGCGCTGTGTTCCCTTTCCCCCGCATTCGCTGCGGATTCCGCACCAGCAGGCACCGCATCCCATCCGCCGGGCGCCGCCATCGCCAGCGGCCATGCCCTGGCCACCGAGGCTGGCTTCGAGATCATCCGCGCCGGTGGCAACGCCTTCGACGCGGCGGTCGCGGTCTCATCGACGTTGTCTGTGGTGGAGCCGATCAGTTCCGGCCTGGGCGGCGGCGGTTTCTTCCTGCTGCATGACGCGAAGACCGGCGAGGATGTCTTCCTGGACGCGCGCGAATACGCGCCGGCTTCGGCCACGCCGGACCAATACCTGGACAAGGACGGCAAGCTCGATACGGATCGCGCGCAGAACGGCCCATGGTCGGCGGGCATCCCCGGGCTGCCTGCGGCGCTGGTCGAGCTGGCACAGAAGCACGGTCGCCTGCCGCTGGCGACGAGCCTGGCACCAGCGATCCGCATTGCCCATGAAGGTTTCCCGGTCTATGCGCGCATGGCCGGTGGCTACCAGCAGCGCCGCGAGGTGATGCGCCGCTATCCCGGCACGCGCGAAGTCTACGAGCGTGGCGGCAAACCGATCGCGGAAGGCGATACCTTCAGGCAGCCGGAGCTGGCGCACACACTGGAGCTGCTGGCGGAAAAGGGTTTCGATGGCTTCTATCGCGGCGAGACGGCGAAGAAGCTGCTCGCCGGGGTCAGGCAGGCCGGAGGCCGCTGGACCGCCGACGAACTGTCCGCCTACCGGGTCAAGCAACGCACGCCGATCCACTTCGATTACCGTGGTTGGAAGGTCACCACCGCGCCGCCGCCCTCGTCCGGTGGCATCGCCCTGGCCGAGATGCTGCAGATCCTCGAGCCGTACGATTTGCAGAAACTCGATGAAGCGCATCGCGTGCACCTGGTCGTGGAGTCGATGCGCCGCGCCTATCGCGACCGCACCTTCTTCCTTGGCGACCCGGATTTCACCGACATCCCGCAGAAGGTGCTGACCAGCCGCGACTACGCGCAGGGCCTGCGCGCGACCATCAATCCGGACAAGGCCACGCCCAGCGAACTGCTTTCGGGCAAGCCGACGCCGCTGGAGGACGAGGAAACCACCCACTTCTCCATCATCGACGCCGAGGGCAACCGGGTCGGCGGCACCCAGACGGTCAACCTGTTGTATGGCTCGGGCCTGATCCCGAAGGGCACCGGCGTGCTGCTCAACGACGAGATGGACGATTTCGCGCTGAAGCCGGGCACGCCGAATGCCTTTGGGGTGATGGGCTACGAAGCGAACGCGCCGAAGCCGGGCAAGCGCATGCTCAGCTCGATGACCCCGACCTTCATGGAATCGGCCGACAAGGTCGCGGTGCTGGGCACGCCCGGCGGCAGCCGCATCATCACCATGGTGCTGCTGGGCATGCTCGGTTACGACTCGGGCCTGGCCGCGCAGGAAGTCGCGGCGCTGCCGCGCTACCACCACCAATGGCTACCGGACCTGATCCAGGCCGAAAGCGGGGCGTTCGCTCCGGGAACGACGCAGGCGCTGCGGGCGATGGGCCACGAATTGCAGGGTGGCGACGAAGCCGGGCTTGGTTCCAGCCATCGCTGGGGCAACCTGCAGACGGTGGAATGGGACAAGCACACGGACACCCTGTCGACGGGAAGCGATCCGCGCAATCCGGTCGGCGCGGGCAAGGTGGAACTGGCTCCTGCTCCTTGAACGGCAAAGCGCGCGAAGGATTGCTCACCAAGGGCAGGGAACAGCGATAAAATCCATTTCCATCCACTCTTGCGACAGGATTCCCGCGTGGCGGACAACGAGAAAAAGCCGGTCATCACTCATCTGCCCGCGATCCTTACCGGCAGCGCGGCCTTGCTCGCCGCGCTGACCACGGTGTACATCAACATCCGCAATGACTTGAAGGGCGATGCCGCTGCACCGCCAGCGGCCGTCGCCGTAGTGAAGCCTGTCGAAGCAAAACCCGAACTACCCGCGCTGCCACAACAGCTCCGCCTGCAACTGCAACGGGTCGCCGTGCAGCAGGATGGCGCAGTCGGCAGCGCCGACTGGCGCTTCGCCATCGAGGCCGATGGACAACCGTTGTTTGCCTTCGAACAGGAATCAATGACCTCCGAGGGCGGCCGCAACATCGTGGTGGTGGGCGAAGATCGCGATACCCACGCTAGCCTCGAGCTGATGCCGGGAAAGCGTATCCCGGTCACGATCAAGGGTTGGCGTAGCGGCTGGTTCAAGAAGTCCGATCCGGTGGTGCTGGGCGAAGGAGTCCTCGCGGGTTCGGGTCCATTGGCGCCGATCATGGTCAAGGCCACTGATGAGGGCAAGGGTGCCTTCACCTTCTATTTCTCGGCGACCCCGGAAGCCAGATAAGGGATGTGGGAGCGACGTCAGTCGCGACCGGAATCCCCAAGGCAACGCCATCGCGACTCACGTCGCTCCTACAGATGTCGAGGGTACAATCGCGGCATGAAACTCTGGTCCCTACTCGGAAATTCGCAAAAACTCGATGGCGGCGCGATGTTCGGCAACGCACCGCGCGCGATGTGGGAAAAGTGGTCGCCGCCGGATGAGGAGAACCGCATCGCGCTGGCGTGTCGCGCCTTGCTTGCGAGTCCACTAGCCGGCAAGACGGTGTTGTTCGAGACCGGCATCGGAGCCTTCTTCGAGCCGAAGCTGCGCGAACGTTACGGCGTGCAGGAGCCGCAGCATGTGTTGCTGGATTCGCTGCGAGCGGCCGGCTTCGAGCACGGTGACATCGACGTGGTGGTGCTGAGTCACTTGCATTTCGATCATGCCGGCGGCTTGCTGGCGCCATGGTCGGAGGGCAGGGCACCCGAACTGCTGTTTCCCAACGCGACCTATGTGGTCGGCTCACGTCATTGGCAGCGCGCCATGCAGCCGCATCCGCGCGACCGCGCCAGCTTCATCCCGGAACTGCCGGGACTGCTGCAGGCCAGCGGCCGGCTGGAGATCGTCGAAGGCGAATATTCGCGGGTGTTGGGCGACACCGTGCGCTTCAGCTATAGCGACGGGCACACGCCTGGACTGATGCTGGCCGAAATCGTCGGTCCCGAGAAAATCGATGGCCAATCGCACGGTGGCGTGGTGTTCTGCGCCGACCTGATTCCCGGACGCTCCTGGGTGCACGTGCCCATCACCATGGGCTACGACCGCAATGCGGAATTGCTGATCGACGAGAAGCGCGCGTTCCTGGAAGACAAGCTGGCGCGCAACGTGCATCTGTTCTTCACCCACGACACCGAGTGCGCACTGGCGCAGGTGACGCGCGATGAGAAGGGAAGGTTCGGCACTGCGCATGAAGTTGCGGAGTTGCATGCCAGGGCGTTGGCTGCCTGAAACCCGGAACGGCCTGCATCGGCAATGCAGGCCGCACGAAACGGCGTGATGTCGCGGCTGGTCAATGCGCCTTGAGGCAGGCGCTCTGCGCGGCTTTGTACTCGCTGCCTTTCTTGCCCTTGTTCTGCGCCGAGCATTGCGCCATGCGTTGTTGCGGGGTTACTGCATGCGCCACGGTTGCAGGTTGGCCGCTGAGGCAGGCTTTCTGCGCGGCTTTGTAGTCGTCGCCTTTCTTGCCCTTGTTCTGCGTCGCGCATTGCGCCATGCGTTGCTGCGGGGCCGATGCTGGTTTATGGGCTGCTGGGGTAGTGGCGGCGAACAGTGGGGTGCTTGAAAGTACGAGCATTGCGCAGAGCGCCAAGCGTGGGAAGTCCATGGTCGTGTGTCCGGTAGTGGAAGTGATGAAGCGCGCGAATCGTGCGCGTTCAAATACGAAGGCCGGATGACGAACAAGTAAAACAATCGTGATGTGGCTGAAGGCCGGAGAAACGGTTCCTCTAGCCCACCCGCGTACCGAAGATCCTGTCCCCCGCATCCCCCAGCCCCGGCAGGATGTAACCGCGTTCGTTGAGGCGTTTGTCGATGGCGGCGGTGTAGACCTCGACATCCGGATGCACCGCTTCCAGCGCCGCGAGGCCTTCGGGCGCGGCGACCAGGAAGATGCCCTTGACGCGCTTGCAGCCGGCGCGCTTGAGCATGTCGATGGTGGCGATCAGGGTGCCGCCGGTGGCCAGCATCGGATCGAGTATCAGCGCGTCGCGTTCGTCGAGGCGGCCGGTGAGCCGCTCGAAGTAGGGCACCGGCTGCAGGGTCTCTTCGTTGCGCTGCAATCCGACCACGCTGACGCGCGCGGTCGGGATCAGCGCCAGCACTCCGGGCAGCATGCCCAGGCCGGCGCGCAGGATCGGCACCAGGGTGATCTTGGCGCCGGCGATCTTCCGCACCTGCACGTCGCCGGCCCAGCCGGCCATGGTTTCCGGTTCGGTTTCCAGGTCGGCGGTGGCCTCGTAGGCCAGCAGGGTGCCGAGCTCGGTGACCAGTTCGCGGAAATCCTTGGTGTTGAGCTTGGCCTCGCGCAGCAGGCCGATCTTGTGCTGGACGAGGGGGTGGCGGACTTCGACGATCTTCATGGATGGCTTTGCGCAAGGTGAACGGCGCAAGTCTGCCTCATGCCGCATAAACAGGAAAGCCGGCGCAAGGCCGGCCTCCCATCGTGCGTCGATTCAGCCGAACGCCCAGCGCATGACCAGTTGATAGCTCGGTCCGGCCTCTTCGCTTTCCACTTCGTACTCGTCGAAGTCGCGGTCGATCTGGTCGGCCTGGTTGTCGAACTTGTTGAAGAACTCGTCCTTCGATGCGTCCAGCAGGTTGGCGGCGGTCAGGCGCACCGAGACCTTGCTGCCGAAGCGCTTCTCCACGAACAATTCCAGGTCGTCGCCGTACCTGACCGTCACTTCCTCGGCCAGGATGCGGCTGAAGGCATCGCCCTGCTTGCGGTAAGTGGCGCCGAAGCTGGCACCCAGCGAGGGCAGGTCGTGGATGAAGCCGATGTTGTAGACGCTCCTGGCCTGGTCGTTGAAGCGGCGTTCGCCGATGAAGTCGGTGACCTTGCTGTTGAGGTAGGAGTAATTCAGGAACACGCCGGTATTCGGCAGGCCCAATGCGGTCAGCGGGGTCGAAAGGTCGAATTCGACGCCATAGACCTTGCCGTCGCCGACGTTGGCCGAGGTGAACAGCCAGCTTTCCGGGTCGAACTCGAAATCGTCCTCGGTCGAGCCCGGGTTTTCGGCGAGGAATTCCTCCAGGTCGTCCGCGTAGGTGTCCTGCGCGTCCTCGCTCCACTCGCCGGTGTTGACCAGTTCGATCAGGTTCTTCACGTCGCGGTAGAAGAAGTTCACCCCGATCACGCCGTGTTTGCCGAGGCGGTGTTCGAAGCCCAGGTCGATGCCGTTGGCGGTTTCCTGGTTGAGCCCTGGGTTGCCGATGTAGTCGTTGTCGCCGTATTCGCCGTCCAGCAGGGCCGGGATCAACTCGTTGAAGTTCGGGCGTTTTACGCTTTTGGCCAGCGACAGGCTGATGCGATCGGCGTCGGTCAGGTCCCACTTCAGGTGCAGCGATGGCAACAGTTCCTTGTAGTCCTTGTTGGCGAAGCCTTCGACATCACCGTCTTCGCTGTAACTGATGTCCGACCGGGTGGTTTCATAGCGCAGACC
>JBOHXX010000211.1:0-5964 GCA_050737675.1 Pseudoxanthomonas sp. | reverse complement strand
TGTCCAGGCTGTGGACGTTCCGCCAGGCGCCGACCACGCTCAACCTGCTGGAAGGACCGGACGTGGACAGCCTTGAAGTCGTCCGCCTCAACGATTGCGCGCACCACACGCCGTTCTTCGGCGAAGCGGTGCATCGGGCGCTTTAAGATCCATGGTGCGCACGCTGGAAGAATGGCTCGATTACATCGAGCAGCAGCATCCGAAATCGATCGAGCTCGGACTGGAGCGCGTGCGCGGAGTCGCAGAACGTCTGCGACTCGGCAGGCCGGCGAAGCAGGTCATTACCGTTGGCGGCACCAACGGAAAAGGTTCCACTGTCGCCTTCATAGAAACCATCGCCCGTGCGGTGGGATTGAAGGTGGGTGCCTACACCTCGCCGCATTTGCTGCGTTACAACGAGCGGGTGCGTATCGACGGTCGCGAAGCGAGCGATGCGGAGCTGGTGGCCGCGTTCGAGGCGGTGGAGGCGGCGCGGCTGGGCCCCTCTCCCATCGGGAGAGGGGTTGGGGTGAGGGTACGACGGAGCGACGGTGGTGGTTCAGATGTTGATGGCTCCGCCGTACCCTCATCCGACGCTTCGCGCCACCTTCTCCCGGAGGAAGAAGGGGGCAGCATCCCGCTCACCTACTTCGAATTCGGCACCCTCGCCGCGCTGTGGCTGTTCCAGCAATCCGATCTCGATCTCGCCGTGCTCGAAGTCGGCCTTGGGGGCCGCCTGGACGCGGTCAACCTCGTCGATGCCGATGTCGCGGTCATCACCACCGTCGACATCGACCATGTCGACTGGCTAGGCAACGATCGCGAGAGCATCGGCTTCGAGAAGGCCGGCATCGCCCGCGCCTGGAAACCGCTGGTGCTGGGCGAGATCGATTCGCCCTCCAGCGTGTTGCGCCACGCCTACGCGATCGGCGCCAACGCCATCCGCCTGGGCAGCGACTTCTTCCACGACCCGGTGGACGCGACGCATTGGCGCTGGCGCGATGCCGGTTTCGAAATCGAATTGCCGATCCCCACACTTGCCGCACCGGTGCAGCGGGCCAATGCCGCCACAGCCATCGCCGCCTTGCGCGCGCTGGATATCGAGTTGCCCGATGCCGCGCTGGTCGAAGGCGTTACTGCGGCGATGTTGCCAGGAAGGTTGCAGCGTTTCGATTTTGCCGGCACGCCGGTCATCGTCGACGTAGGCCATAACCCGCAGGCGGCGCGGGAGTTGGCAGCATGGTTGCAAGCCGAACCTGCGGACGGCCGCACTCTGGCGGTGTTCGCGGCACTGGCCGACAAAGATGTGGAAGGTATCGTCGCTGCGCTGGAGGATGCGGTCTCGCAGTGGTTCCTTGCCGGGCTGGAATCGGTCGCCGGGCGTGGGCAATCGGTGGATGAATTCGCAGCCAGGTTGGTCAACACGGCCGCCGCCGTGGGTTCCAGGCATGCCAGCGTGTCGGCGGCATTGGACGCCGCGCGGGCGCAGGCCAATGCGGGCGATCGCATCCTCGTGTTTGGTTCTTTCCACACCGTGGCCGAAGCGCTGGCGGTCCTGCATTCAGGTCAATGACGGGGAAGCCGATTCGCCGCACCGTATAATTCACCCGGCATTCCCGCCGCGTCGTTTCGTGAGCCCGCATGGATACCGCCCTCAAACAACGCCTGATCGGCGCCGTCGTCCTGGTGGCCCTGGCAGTGATCTTCCTGCCGATGCTGATCAAGGGTCCCGCCCCCGACAGCGGTGTATCCGATGTGCCGCTCGCCGTGCCGGCAACGCCCGGTGGCCAGTACGAAACCCGCGAACTGCCCCTGGTCACGCCGGGCGATGCGCCTGCAGGTGGCGTGGTCGGCATGGACAACGACGCTCCGAGCACTACTACCAGCGAAGCGGTTCCGCTAGGTACGGCACCTGCCGAAGCTGCGGGTGCGATGCTGCCGGCCAGCACCGCTGGCGGCAATTTCGCGGTGAATTTCGGCGCCTATGCGACCCCGGCCGATGCCGATGCGGTCATCGCGCGACTCAAGCAATCCAGTCTTCCCGCGTTCCGCGAGCCCACCACGATCAACGGCAAGACCGCCTGGCGCGTGCGCATCGGCCCGTATGCCGAGCGTGCCGATGCCGAAGCCGTGCGCTTGCAGGCCGCTCAGGTCCGCAGCGATGTGAAGGCCCAGGTGGTCACGCTGGATGTTCCTGCCACGGCAACGGCTTCCACGCCCGCTGCCACGGTTGCTGCAGCCGCGGTTACGACCCAGGCCTTGCCACCTGAACCGGCCAAGCCGGCGCAGGTGCCGCCTGCGGAAGCCAAGCCGGTCGCCACTGCGCCCAAGCCTGCAGTCGCAACACCCAAACCGGTGGCAGCAGCACCAGCGAAGCCGATCGAAGCGCCCAAGCCGGCCGCTGCAAGCGTCGGTTTTGCAGTGCAGCTCGGAGCGTTCACCCAGCCCGCAGACGCCAATGCGCTGCGCGACAAGCTTCGCGCCAACGGTTTCAGCGCCTTCGTCGAACAGGTCAGGACCGACAAGGGCACCTTGAACCGGGTGCGCGTGGGTCCGGTGGCCAATCGTGCCGATGCCGATGCGCTGAAGGCGCAGGTCGCCGCCAAGGTCGGTATCAGTGGCATGGTCCGCCCTCATCCGTAACCCTGCTTCGTGATCGATTGACGCCGCACAGAAGGGGCCAGGGATAAAAGGCCGACAACTCCATTTCAGGGACTCGAGCGCGCCATGATCGACATCGTATTGCTCATCGTGATCGGCGGCTCGGCGCTGCTTGGCCTGATCCGCGGTTTCGTAGGCACCCTGGTATCGACCGCGGCCTGGCTGCTGGCGGGCTGGGCCACGTTCGAGTTCGGCGGCCAGGCCGCGTTCTGGCTGTCCGACAACGGCAAGCCCACGATCACCGAGCTGTTCGGCGGTTACGCGCTCAGTTTCGTGGTGGTGATGGTGGTCGTGGTCCTGATCGGGGCGATGGCCCGGTCGATGGTCCAGTCGGCGGGCCTTTCCGGCGTCGATCGCCTGCTGGGCACGGCGCTGGGCCTGCTGCGCGGCGCGTTCCTGGCCAGCATCCTGGTCTTGCTGATGGGCTTCACCCCCTTGCCGCGCGAGGCGGCGTGGCGGCAATCGCAGGTCCTGCCTGTGCTCATGCCCGCGGCCGGATGGATGCGTTCCAGGCTGCCGAATTGGTCTGTTCCGCAAATTGATTTTCGCAACGGGGCCGCGCCGGGCGATAATGGCGGCCTCGGAGGCCTGCAGGTACCGGTGCTGGAACAGGCGATGCAGCAGGCGATCGAGTCGGCCAAGGGCGGCCTGGGGCCGCGCGATCCCGCCGGGAATGCGGTATCCGGGCAGGATCCGGCCAACATCGAGACCCAAGGCCAGGATCCGGCCAATGTCGAGTCGAACGGAAGCGACCCGGCCAACATCGAATCACCCAGGCAGCGCCCCACCGGCCAGAAACGGCCCAAGTCGCAATAGCCAGATCGGAGTACGCCAACCATGTGCGGCATCGTCGGAATCGTCGGCAACCAGAATGTCGCCGGCCAGCTTTATGACGGGCTGACCGTCCTCCAGCATCGCGGCCAGGATGCGGCCGGCATTGCCACCGCCGACGGCACGCGCTTGCGCGTGCACAAGGACAATGGCCTGGTCCGCGACGTGTTCAACCCCAAGGCGATGAGCACGCTGGAAGGCCGGGTCGGCATCGCCCACTGCCGCTACCCGACCGCCGGTTCCGAAGGCCTCGACGAAGCGCAGCCGTTCTACGTCAATTCGCCGTACGGCATCGCCCTGGCCCACAACGGCAACCTGATCAACACCGAGGCGCTGCGCCAGGACGTGTTCGCCGAGGATCGCCGCAACATCAACACCGATTCGGACAGCGAAGTGCTGCTGAACGTTTTCGCGCACGAACTGGACCGCCAGCGCACGCTGTCGCCCGAGACCGCGATTCGCGCCGTCGCCGGCGTGCACCGCCGGGTCAAGGGTGGCTATGCGGTGGTCAGCGTGGTCCTGGGCCTGGGCCTGGTCGCGTTCCGCGACCCGCACGGCATCCGTCCGCTGGTGCTGGGCAAGCGTGAGCACAACGAAGGCGATGAATACATCGTAGCCTCCGAATCCGCCGCGCTCGACATCCTCGGTTTCCAGCGTGTGCGCGACGTGCGCCCGGGCGAGGCCATCGTCATCACCGCGCGGGGTGAACTGTTCGCCGAGATCTGCGCCGAGCCGCAGGAACACGCGCCGTGCATCTTCGAGTACGTGTATTTCGCGCGCCCCGATTCGATGATCGACAACGTCTCGGTGCACAAGGCGCGCATGCGCATGGGCGTGAAGCTGGGCGAGAAGATCCTGCGCCTGCGTCCCGACCACGACATCGACACCATCATCCCCATTCCCGACACCTCGCGCGATGCCGCGCTGGAGATGTCCAACGTGCTGGGTGTGAAGTACCGCGAAGGCTTCATCAAGAACCGTTACGTCGGCCGCACCTTCATCATGCCGGGGCAGGGCGAACGGGTGAAATCGGTGCGCCGCAAGCTCAATCCGATCCCGCTGGAATTCCGCAACCGCGTGGTCCTGCTGGTCGACGACTCCATCGTCCGCGGCACCACCAGCCAGCAGATCGTGCAGATGGCCCGCGATGCCGGCGCGCGCAAGGTCTACCTGGCCTCGGCCGCGCCGCCGGTGCGCCACCCCAACATCTACGGCATCGACATGCCGGCGGTCGACGAGCTGGTGGCCAACGACCGCAGCATCGAGGAAATACAGAAGTTCCTGGGCTGCGACTGGCTGATCTACCAGGACCTTGAAGACCTGGAAGCCTCGGTGCGCGAAGGCAACCAGGACCTGCAGCGATTCGACTCCTCGTGCTTTGACGGCAACTACGTGACCGGCATCGAGCCGGGTTACTTCGAGCGGATCGAAGCGTTGCGCTCGGATGAGGCCAAGCGCAAGCGCCGGGTGTCTTGAAGCGGTAGGAAAATTGGCTCGTCATGACCAGCCATTCGGCTGTTGAGAGCCCCGCGAAGAGCCTGCCCTCGAATGCTGTAGTCGGGGCGGGAATCGCTCATTTTTTTCGTCCTTCGATCAGATCACTGCGACCAGACAGAAGGAGCGATTCCCGCCTTCGCGGGAATGACGAGCAAAAGAAATGACCTCATTATTCGATGCCGCGCGCGCATGCCTAGATGCGTCATCCCCTGACGACAAGGTCGCGCTGACCCAAGCCCATGCTGCCGCATTTGCGCGTGGCGAACTGACGCCCGAAGTCGATGCGCTCGCACCGCAACCCATCCGCATGCCCGGACGTCCCACTCGCCCGAAGCTGGTACCCGCACGCGAGCTCCCGCAACGAGGCATCGGCAGTGCCGAAGGCCGCGCCGCGTTCGTCCACGCCATCGCCCATATCGAGTTCAACGCCATCGACCTGGCCTGGGACGCGGTCTATCGCTTCCGCGGAATGCCGCCGCAGTTCTATGCCGACTGGGTTTCGGTGGCCAACGACGAGTCGCGCCATTTCGTGTTGCTGCAGGATCGGCTGCGCGAACTGGGCCACGACTACGGCGATTTCGACGCGCACAACGGCCTGTGGGAAATGGCCGAGAAAACCGCGCATGACGGCCTCGCGCGCATGGCGCTGGTACCACGGGTATTGGAAGCGCGTGGGTTGGATGTCACGCCGGGAATGATCGCCAAGCTGCGCAACCTGGGCGATAGCGCCAGCGTCGAAATCCTCGAACTGATCCTCGAGGAAGAGGTGGCGCATGTCGCAGCCGGCTCGCACTGGTATCGCTGGTATTGCGAACTTGCCGGGGTCGAGCCGCGTTCGACCTTCCGCGAGCTGCTGGCGAAATACGCCGGGCCGGTATTGCGCGGTCCGTTCAACCACCAGGCGCGGTTGCTGGCGGGTTTCGATGCGGAAGAGATCGCGGCGCTGGAACAGTTGTCATTGTAGGAGCGGGCCCTGCCCGCGACGCTCTTCCCACA
>JBOHXX010000210.1:0-5997 GCA_050737675.1 Pseudoxanthomonas sp. | reverse complement strand
GATCAGGGTGGCGACGGCTGGCTTCAGGCTTTTCCACCTTGCACGCAGGGTTTGGACCCTGGACTCAGCCGATTGAACCCTGTGCATGGGGTTTTCGACCCTGAGTCCAGCCGATTGGACCCTGCGCTCAAGGTTTTTCCGGCTGAGCACAGGGGTTTTTTGGCTGAGCTCAAGGTTTTTCCGGTTGAGCGCAGGGTTCCGAGGGCTGTGATCAGGGTGAAAAACCTTTCGGGAAGGGTCGCCGACCCTGATGGAAGGGTTTCGAACCCTTCGCGAAGGCGATTCAACCCTTCTGGAAGGGTTCCTGACCCTTTTGGAAAGGTTTGAAACCCTTCCGGAAGGCTTTCAAACCCTTCGCGAGGACGATTCAACCCTTCCATAAGGGTTCCGGACCCTTCCGGAAGACTGGATTTGCCTATTGGAAGGGTCGGCGGGCCTTTTCATTGGGCCGAGCGACATTGAATCGTCATTTCCGGTTCTTATATTTCGATTATTCTGGAATAATCGAAACATGGATACCGCCCAGACCGTTCAAGCACTCCGCGCCCTCTCCCATGACGTGCGCCTCGCCGCCTACCGGGCGCTGATCCAGGCCGGCCCCGAGGGCATGCCCGTCGGCAGTTTGCGTGACCTCCTCGGCCTGCCTGCCGCGACCCTGACCGCGCATCTCAACCAGCTGCGCCAGGCCGGGCTGGTCAGCGACCAGCGCGAAGGCCGGGTGATCCGCCTGCGCGCCGACTACGAACGCATGAATGCGCTGATCGGCTTCCTCACCGAGAACTGCTGCGGCGGCCAGGCGTGCGCGCCGACCGCATGTGCGAAGCAACCGGATACCGACAAAGCGGGCACGCAATGACGCCTGCGCGACCACTGCTGTCCGAATTCGTCGCCACCGGCCTGCTGCTGACCGTGGTCATCGGCTCCGGAATCATGGGCGAACGCCTGGCGGGCGGTAACGACGCCATCGCCCTGCTCGCCAACACCCTGGCGACCATCGGCGGGCTTTATTTCCTGATCGAAGTGTTCGGCCCGGTCAGTGGCGCACACATGAATCCGGCGGTCAGCGCGGTGATGGCCGTGCGCGGCGAACTGCCGTGGTCACGTCTTCCCGGCTACGTCGTCGTGCAACTGGCCGGCGCAGCCTGCGGAGCCTGGCTTGCAAATGCGATGTTCGATCTGTCCGTGCTGCAGTTCTCGGACAAGCCGCGGCATGGCGGCGGCCAATTACTCGCCGAAGTCGTCGCCACCGCGGGCCTGCTGCTGGTGATCCTGCGCGCACCGTCATCGCGGGTCGCAGCGATGGTCGCCGCCTACATCGGCGCGGCGTACTGGTTCACTTCCTCCACCTCCTTCGCCAATCCGGCCGCGGCCTTCGGACGCATGTTCAGCGACAGCTTCGCCGGGATCGCGCCAGCCGACGTGCCTGGTTTCATTGGCGCCGAAAGCATCGGTGCGGCTGTCGGCGTTGGCCTCCACAAACTTCTTGGTTCCTCCTCCCATGCCTGATTCCAACGCGCCTGATTCCAACCTACTTCCCAATGTCGTTCCCGATCTGTTCGCTATCCCATCCGCGGATCGTTTCGAACCGGCTAATCGATCGAATCATCCGCCACGTTTCCTGCTGCTTTACGGCTCCCTGCGCAAGCGCTCCTACAGCAAGCTGCTGGCGCAGGAAGCCGCGCGCCTGCTGCAGGCGATGGGTGCGGAAACCCGCTTGTTCGATCCGACCGGATTGCCGCTGCCCGATGCCGAACCGGATACGCATCCGAAGGTGCGGGAACTGCGCGAGCTCGCGCAGTGGGCCGAAGGCATGGTCTGGAGTTCGCCCGAACGCCATGGCGCGATGTCCGGGATCATGAAGGCGCAGATCGACTGGATCCCGCTGGCGCAAGGCTCGCTGCGCCCGACCCAGGGCAAGACCCTGGCGGTGATGCAGGTCAGCGGCGGCTCGCAGTCGTTCAACGCAGTCAACCAGCTGCGCGTGCTCGGCCGCTGGATGCGCATGATCACGATTCCGAACCAGTCGTCGGTGGCCAAGGCGTTCAATGAATTCGACGAAGCCGGACGCATGAAGCCTTCGGCCTATTACGACCGGGTCGTCGACGTGATGGAAGAACTGGTGAAGTTCACCCTGCTGACCCGCGACGCTTCGCCATACCTGGTCGACCGTTACAGCGAACGCAAGGAAAGCGCGGAAGCGTTGTCCAGGCGCGTGAACCTGCGCAGCATCACATAGGGTGGGCCCCGGCCCACCGCTCTACGTTCCAAAACCAACGCAACTTTGACGCAAGGCGATGGTGGGCCGAGGCCCACCCTACGCCTCTCAGCGATCAATCATCCGTTCCGCGCTTTCGGTGTAGCGCGCGCCTTGCAGGGTGATCCGCGACGCCGCGCCTTCGATCTCGCGCAGGTCTTCCTCGTCGAGTTCGACGGAAACCGCGCCGACGTTTTCCTGCAGGCGATGCAGTTTGGTGGTGCCGGGGATCGGGACGATCCACGGTTTCTGCGCAAGCAGCCAGGCCAGCGCGACCTGTGCGGGAGTCGCCTGCTTGCGCTGCGCTATGCCGCCGATCAATTCGACCAGGGCCTGGTTCGCCTTGCGGGACTCCACGGAAAAGCGCGGAACCGAGTTGCGGAAATCGCCGCTGTCGAAGGAAGTGTTCTCGTCGATCTTGCCAGTCAGGAATCCCTTGCCCAACGGACTGAAGGGAACGAAGCCGATGCCCAACTCTTCGAGGACCGGCATCACCTTGGTCTCCGGTTCCCGCCAGAACAGCGAGTATTCGCTTTGCAGGGCCGCGACCGGCTGCACCGCGTGGGCGCGACGGATGGTCTGCGCGCTGGCTTCGGAGAGGCCGAAGTGTTTGACCTTGCCTTGCTGGATGAGGTCCCTGACCGCACCGGCCACGTCTTCGATCGGCACCGCCGGATCGACGCGATGCTGGTAGAACAGATCGATCGCATCGATGCCGAGGCGCTTGAGCGAGGCTTCGGCGACCTGCCTGATGCGCTCGGGCCGGCTGTCCAGGCCACCGGTGGGTTTTCCGTCGGCGTCGATCTGGAATCCGAACTTGGTGGCGATGACCACCTGCCCGCGAACCGGCGCCAGCGCCTTGCCCACCAGTTCCTCGTTGGCGAACGGGCCGTAGATCTCGGCGGTATCGAAGAAGGTCACCCCAAGGTCAACCGCCGCGCGGAGCACTTCGATCATTTCCCGCTCGTCGCCGGCAGGGCCGTAGCCGAAGCTCATGCCCATGCAGCCGAAGCCGAGGGCGGACACTTCAAGGCCGCTGCGGCCCAGGATTCGGGTTTTCATGGTTGGTTCTCCTGTGGAATGAGTGCGTTATTGCGGGTCGGACAGCATGTATTGCTTATCGGCAACCTGCTCCATCCACTCGACCGATTGCCCACCGAGGGATTCGGATATCGCGGCATGGGACAGGCCTGTATCGCGCGCGGCGCCGTGCCAGTGCTTCACGCCTGGCGGGATCCACACGATGTCGCCAGAAGCGATCGGCTGGGGCGGCAGGCCCCACGCCTGCACCCTGCCGACGCCTGCCGTGACGATCAGGGTTTGACCAAGCGGGTGGCTGTGCCAGGCGGTGCGCGCGCCGGGCCCGAAGCTGACCAGTGCACCACCGACACGCGCCGGAAGCGCCTGCTGGAAGCGCGAATCGACGCGAACTGTGCCGACGAAATTCTCCGTCGGACCGACAACAGGCGGTTGGCTGCCCGCGCGAATGATGGAGATCGATGCCGTCGCCTCGGCGTCCGGCTTCGTATCGTTGAACACCTCCTTCGCCACCTGGATTGCGGTGACGGCATTGGGCCAGCCGGAATAGAACGCCAGATGCGTGATCGCCTCGACCAGTTCCTGCTCGGTCACTCCGTTCTCGCGCGCCAGCACCAGGTGCGAGCGAAGCTGGTCCGGTCGATTCATCGCGACGAGGGCGCTCACCGTCACCAGGCTGCGATCGCGCTTCGACAATTCCGGGCGCGCCCAGATGTCGCCATACAGCACGTCGTCGGTGAGCTGCGCCAACTTCGGCGCCACTTCCCCCATCAACTGCTGGGCGCGGGTGGGTGTGGCGCTTTCCGGTTCAGGCGCCGTGTCGGCGCGCACGTCGATGGACGCCTGTAGTCCCAGGAGGCCCATTACGGCTGTGAGCGCAGATGAAGTGCGAATCATGGTGTTCTCCCGAGAGCCGGATATCCGTGTTGAAGAAGCCTGCGGGCTTGTCCGCCGCCGGTACGATGTGCCGGAGCTTGCCGTCCATCGCTTCAGCCACGCCAAAATCAGCTTTCGCGGCGGTTCACGCTGAGGAACTTGACCATCGCCGGGTCCCGATGATCAAAGAACAGGCTCTGCGCGGTGTCGAGCTGCCGGATCGCGTCCATGTCGTCGGCCGTGAGCTCGAAGCCGAAGACCTCGAAGTTCTCCGCGATGCGCTCGGGCTTGACGGATTTAGGGATGACGACGATGCCACGCTGGATCAGCCAGCGCAGCACGACCTGCGCAATGCTCTTGTCATGGCGTGCCGCGATCGCCGTGAGGACCTCATTCCGGAACAGGTCGTTGCGGCCTTCGGCGAACGGCGCCCAGGATTCGACTTGCACGCCGTGGTCCTCGAGAAAGGAGGCTGCGCCAAGCTGTTGGCAGAATGGATGGGTCTCTATCTGGTTGACGGCGGGCGTTACCCGGTGATGGACGATCAGATCCATCACCCGGTCGGGCTGGAAGTTGCTGACGCCGATGGAGCGCAGCTGACCGGCGTCCAGCATTTCCTCCATCGCGCGCCATGCGCCGTGCACGTCGTGATAAGGCTGGTGGATCAGGTACAGATCGAGATAGTCGAGTCCGAGCCCTGCGAGCGATTGCGCACAGGCGCGCTTCGCGCCCTCGTAGGTCGCGTCGTTCACCCAGAGCTTGGTCGTGACGAACAACTCCTCACGCGGTACACCGCTGGCGCGAAGGGCACGGCCGACGGCTTGTTCGTTGCCGTAGATGGCTGCGGTATCGATCAGGCGATAGCCGACCTTCAACGCCTCCAGCACGCTCGCCTCGCATTCGGCGTCGGGCATCTGATAGACACCAAAGCCCAGGATCGGCATCTGGATGCCGTTGTTCAAAGTCACGGTCTGCATGGGTGAGCTCCCGGCGGAAAACGGTTGGAAGGGCGATCATGATCACTCGCCCGTTGATATTGAAAAAGTGATAAAAGATGAATGGTCCTATGCTGGAGATTCATCAATGGAACGACAGGATCTGGCAGACCTGGTTGCCTTCCTGGCAGTGGCCGAGGAACGCAGCTTCACCAGGGCGGCGGCGAAGCTCGGCACCTCCCAGTCGTCCGTCAGCCACACGGTGCGACGGCTGGAGAGCCGGCTGGGCGTCCGGCTCTTGATGCGCAGTACCCGCAGCGTCTCGCCTACCGACGCGGGCGATGAACTGATCGCCACACTCAAGCCGGCCCTCGAGGACATTGGCGCCAAGCTCGGCATTCTCGGCGAGTTGCGGGAGAAGCCCGCCGGTACGGTGCGCATCACCACCAGCCGCCATGCCGCCCAATCGGTGCTGGTGCCCGCGCTATCCGGCCTGTTGGCAAGGTTTCCGGATATCCATGTCGACCTGTCCATGGATGGCACGCTGGTCGACATCGTCGCCGACCGGTTCGACGC
The DNA here is from genome assembly GCA_050737675.1 of Pseudoxanthomonas sp. Classification (GTDB taxonomy): domain Bacteria; phylum Pseudomonadota; class Gammaproteobacteria; order Xanthomonadales; family Xanthomonadaceae; genus Pseudoxanthomonas_A. The sequence goes on along the minus strand of JBOHXX010000210.1, from coordinate 318 downwards.
CGGCGTACGGCTCGGCGAGCAGGTAGCCAAGGACATGATCGCCGTACGGATCGGCCCTGACCTGCACCTGGCGGTGGTGGGTTCCCCCGACTATTTCAGGCGACATGCCACGCCGGCAAATCCGCACGATCTGACCACGCATCGATGCATCAACCTGCGCATGCCGACGCATGGCGGGCTGTATGCGTGGGAGTTCTCGCAGGACGGACGCGAACTCAATGTCCGCGTTGAAGGGCCGATGATCGTCAATGACTCCATCGTCGCCGTCGATGCCGCCCTTGCGGGCGTGGGCCTGGCCTGCCTGATGGAGGATCTGGT
>JBOHXX010000209.1:0-6034 GCA_050737675.1 Pseudoxanthomonas sp. | reverse complement strand
ACCGAGAATCACCTGATGCTGGTCGACATGATCGGCAAGAGCGTCACCGGCAAGGCCGCCGAGGAAGCGCTGGGCAAGGCCCACATCACCGTCAACAAGAACGCGGTGCCGAACGATCCGCAGAAACCGTTCGTCACTTCGGGCCTGCGTATCGGTACGCCGGCTGTCACTACACGCGGGTACCTGGAGCCGGATTGCGTTGCGTTGGCTAACTGGATCTGCGATGTGCTGGACAATCCAAGCGACGAGAAGGTCATTGCGGGGGTGCGTGAGAACGTGACCAAGCAGTGCGCGCAGTTCCCGGTTTACGGCTGACAGCCAGACGAGATGCATTGCCCCTTCTGCCAGCACACAGATACCCGCGTCATCGACTCGCGCGTTTCCGAAGACGGCGCGACGATCCGCCGTCGTCGCGAGTGCGAGGCCTGCGGTGAGCGATTCAGTACGCTGGAGAACATCGAGATCAAGCTGCCGACCGTCATCAAGAGCGACGGCCGGCGCGACAGCTTCGATGCGCGCAAGCTGCGCCTGGGTTTCGACCGGGCGCTGCAGAAGCGGCCGGTGGCCGAGGAGCAGGTCGAGGCGGCGGTGCGCGCGGTGGTCCACCAGATCCGCATGAGCGGCGAGCGCGAATTGCCTTCGCGCAGGATCGGCGAATTCGTGATGGCGGAACTGCGCAAGCTCGACCACGTCGGCTACGTGCGTTTCGCCTCGGTCTATCGCAGCTTCGAGGACGTGGCTGACTTCCGCGAAGAAATAGAGAAACTGGAGCGCGAGCTGCCCGCCGCCAGTGGCCAGTTGCCCCTGCTGGGTGGGGATGTTGTGCCGATCGACAAGAACAAGAAGCGTTAGATTTTCCTTCTCCCGAAGGGAGAAGGGATCAAAAGCTTAAGCGGAGCGACATGACCCAATTCACCGCCACCGACCATCTGCTGATGGCCCGCGCCCTGCTTCTCGCCGAGCGCGGTGCCTATACCACCCGGCCCAATCCCATGGTGGGCTGCGTGATCGCACAGGGTGATGTGATCGTCGGCGAAGGCTTCCACCAGCGCGCCGGCGAGGCGCATGCGGAAGTGTTCGCGCTGCAGGCAGCAGGAGAACGTGCAAAAGGCGCAACCGCTTACGTCACCCTGGAACCCTGCGCGCATACCGGTCGCACCGGACCGTGTGCAGACGCCTTGATCGCCACCGGCGTTACGCGGGTGGTTGCGGCGATGCGTGATCCTTTTCCGCAAGTCGATGGCGCCGGTTTCGACCGATTGCGCGCCGCTGGAATTACGGTCGAATCCGGATTGATGGAAACCCAGGCCTGCCAGCTCAATCACGGATTCCTGTCGCGCATCGAGCGAGGTCGGCCGTGGGTGCGGATCAAGCTGGCGATGAGTCTCGATGGGCGCACGGCGATGGCCAACGGCGATTCCAAATGGATCAGCAGTGAAGCTTCGCGCAACGACGTGCAGCGTTGGCGCGCTCGCGCCGGGGCGATACTCACCGGTTCCAACACGGTGCTGGCCGACGATCCCTCGCTGACCGTGCGCCTGGGCGACGACACCCCGTTCGTGGCCCCGTTGCGGGTGGTGCTGGATCCTGGCCTGGCCACGGTTGCGCGCGGCAAGGTGCGCGATGACTCGGCGCCCACGTTGTACCTGCATGCGCCCGACGCCAAGCCGCCGCGTGATCTCGACGTGCAGCGCGCCAGCGTGCCGGCGCAAGGCGGACGCCTTGACCTGGACGCAGTACTGAAACTGCTGGCCGCGCGCGAAATCAACGAAGTGCAGGTCGAAGCCGGCGCGACCCTGGCCGGTGCCTTGCTGGCGGCGGGTCTGGTCGATGAGTTGTTGTTGTACATCGCACCGGTGTTGCTGGGAGAGCGTGCGCGACCGCTGTTCTCTGGCCTGGGCATCGATGCCATGGCCCAGCGTGCGCAGTTGCGGATCGTGGATTCGCGCACGATCGGCACGGATCATCGCCTGCTGCTGCAGCCGATCGTCGAGGCGAAGACCGGATAGGCATGGCCGCGTTCAAGGACCATTTTTCCCAGGTCGCCGATGCCTACGCCCATTGGCGTCCCACTTATCCGGATGCCTTGTTCGATGCCATCACCGCGGTCGTTCCGGCCGCCGCATCGGTCTGGGAACCGGGCTGCGGCAGCGGCCAGGCCACGCGCGGATTGAGTGAACGCTTCGCGCATATCCACGCCACAGAGCCGAGCGCGGCGCAGATCGAACAGCACTGGGCCCAGGGCGGCCAGGCCGGCAATGTAAGCCTGGCGGTGGAGCCGGGTGAAGCCACCGCCTTGCCGGATTGCAGCGTCGACCTGGTCGCCGTTGCCCAGGCCTTGCACTGGTTCGACCGTCCGCGTTTCTTCGCCGAATGCGAACGCGTGCTGCGGCCCGGCGGAGTGCTGGCCGCATGGACCTACCAGGACATGGTCTTCACCGGCGAACTCGCAGGCGCGGCGGATGCTTTCCGTACCGAAATCGCGCCTTACTGGCCGTCCGAACGTGCCGAAGTCGATGCCGGCTATGCCGACTACGCCTGGCCGTTCCCGGCCTTGCCCGCGCCGTCGTTGTGGCTGACCGCGGAATGGACCCTGCCGCAGCTGCTCGGTTACCTGGGCAGCCTTTCCGCGACCGCGCGCTGTCGCAGTGCCAGCGGAAGCGACCCGGTGGAAAGCCACGCCGCGGCGCTCGCCCAGGCCTGGGGCGAGCCGGCGCAGGTACGCACGATGCGCTGGCCGCTGGTCCTGCATCTGCGCCAGAAGCCGCAATAACCCCGTGGTCGCAACGCATCGTCCGATCGGCCCGGGACGATGCGGGAAGGGGTTCCGGCCATGCGATGTTAGAATCCACGCGCCGGCTCGCCGGCAAACACAAGCAAACGTCTTCAGGGCGGGGTGCGATTCCCCACCGGCGGTAGGTCCCCAGCGCACACATGCGCTGTAGACGAGCCCGCGAGCGCCTCCAGCCACGCTGGAGGGTCAGCAGATCCGGTCCGATGCCGGAGCCGACGGTCATAGTCCGGATGAAAGAAGACAGTCGCGAGCGACCTTGCGGTCGTGTCGCCTCGTGCCCTGTGGACGTTTTTCGCATTCACTACGCGGGAAACGTTTCATGACCATCGACACGCAGGATTTTCCAGTTCCCTCCCTCATGGGGGCGTGCTGATGTTTACCGGAATCATCGAAGGCGTCGGTCGCCTGGCCGCCATCGACACCCGTGGCGGCGACGCGCGGCTCAGCATCGAAGCGGGGAGCCTGCCTTTCGACGACGTGCGGCTGGGCGAGAGCATCGCGGTCAACGGCGTCTGCCTGACCGTGGTCGTTTTCAACGCGAATTGCTTCGAAGCCGACGCGTCCAACGAAACCCTGTCGCTGACCACGCTGGGTGGACTCACTCCTGGTGCGCAGGTGAACCTGGAACGCGCGATGCGCCCGACCGATCGCCTCGGCGGCCACCTGGTCAGTGGCCACGTGGACGGCGTGGGCAAGGTACTCGGCATCACGCCGGATGCACGCGCGCAGCGTTGGCGCTTCGCTGCACCGCAGGCCCTGCTGCGCTACATCGCAAAGAAGGGATCGATCTGCGTCGATGGAGTCAGCCTGACCGTCAACGAGGTGGACGAGCAGGGCTTCGAGGTCGCGCTGATCCCGCACACGGTCGCCAATACCGCATTCGTGGCCAATTCCGTCGGCGACGCGGTGAACCTGGAGATCGACCTGGTCGCGCGCTACGTCGAACGCCTGCTGGCGACAGATACCAACGGAGCACAAAAATGAGTTTCGCCACGATCCCCGAACTCCTTGAAGAAATCCGCAACGGCCGCATGGTCGTGATCGTCGACGACGAGGATCGCGAGAACGAAGGCGACCTGATCATGGCCGCCGAACTGGTCAAGCCGTCGGACATCAACTTCATGGTCACCCACGCGCGCGGACTGGTGTGCCTGTCGCTGACCCGCGAGCGCTGCCGCCAGCTTGGCCTGCCGCCGATGGTCCAGGACAACACCTCGCAGCACCACACCAACTTCACCGTCAGCATCGAAGCGGCCGAAGGCGTGACCACCGGCATCTCCGCCTACGACCGTGCCCACACCATCCGCACCGCGGTGCGTCCGGACGTGAAGCCGCAGGACCTGTCGCAGCCCGGGCATATCTTCCCGCTCACTTCCCAGCCGGGTGGCGTGCTCAATCGCTCGGGCCACACCGAAGCGGCCACGGATCTGGCGTTGCTCGCGGGCCTGGAGCCGGCCGGCGTGCTGGTCGAGATCCTCAATGCCGACGGCAGCATGGCCCGGCGCCCGCAGCTGGAGGAATTCGCGCGCACGCACGGGTTGAAGATCGGTTCCATCGAGGAACTGATCCGCTATCGCCTGAGCACCGAGCACACCGTCGAACGCGTGGACGTGCGCGAGATCGATACCGAACATGGTCCGTTCCGCCTGCACACCTACCGCGATCGCGTCAGCCACGGATTGCATTTCGCGTTGCTGCGCGGTGAAGCCGATGCCGCGGTGCCGACCTTGGTGCGCGTGCACATGCAGAACCCGCTGGCCGATGCGCTGCATTGGCGGCGCGCGGATTTCGGCCCGGCGGTAGGCGAAGTGCTGGCCACCATCGCCCGCGAGGGCCGTGGCGCACTGGTGTTGCTGGGCGAGGCGGTCACGGCCGAATCCATGCTTGAACGAATCCGTTCCGAGCCGGGACGCGACCCGGAAGCACCTGCGGGCGGCGCCCTCGCCGAATGGCGCCGCAATGGCGCTGGAGCCCAGATCCTAGCCGACCTGGGATTGGGCAAGCTGCGCGTGCTGGGCACGCCGCGTCGGCAGGTGGGGCTGGCGGGTTATGGCCTGGATGTCGTGGAATACGTCCACTAGCCCGGGCTCCTGTAGGAGGGGCTTCAGCCCCGACAGCTTTCGCCGGATGAAAGCGTCGGGGCTGAAGCCCCGCACACGGTTGAAAAGACCGCGGCCTCGTTTTTACCCCCTGCTGCTAAACTGCCGTCCCCAAGGGAATCTTCACCTCCATGCCCCATTACGAAGGCGGGCTGCGTGCCCACGAAGCCGCACGTTTCGCGATCATCGCCAGCCGCTGGAATCCGCGCATCACCGATGCGCTGGTGACCGGTGCGCGCCAGAGCCTGTCCGCCAACGGCGTGGGCGATGACGCAGTCGATGTGATCCGCGTGCCCGGCGCCTGGGAAATCCCGTTGGCGGCCGCGCGTATCGCCGCCGGCAGCCAGCATGCGGCGATCATCGCGCTGGGCTGCGTGATCCGCGGCGACACCCGCCATTACGAACACGTGGCCGACCGTTGCGCCGAGGGGCTGATGCGGGTGGCGCTGGATTTCGGCATCCCGGTGATGAACGGCGTGCTGGCGGTCGAGCGTATCGAGGACGCGGAAGTGCGCGCCGGTGGCAGCCACGGCAACAAGGGCGAAGAAGCCGCACTGGCCGCCATCGAAATGGCGCAACTGCTGGAGCAATTGCCATGAATCGCCATCCCCGCAAGGACGGCCGCCGCGACGGCGTCGACCCGGTCACCCGTGCGCGCGCGCGCCGCCGTGCGTTGCAGGCGGTATATGCATGGCAGATGTCGGGCGGCCTGGTCGACCAGATCATCGCCCAGTTCGCCCACGAGCAGGCGCACGAAATCGCCGACCTGGAATATTTCGACGACCTGGTTCGCGGCGTGGTCAAGCATCGCGCCAGCCTGGACGAGGCGCTTGTGGGTTATCTCGACCGCCCGGTCGAGGAAGTCGATCCGATCGAGCGCGCGGTCCTGCGCCTGTCGGCCTACGAATTGATCCACCGCCTCGACGTGCCGTACCGGGTGGTGTTGAACGAGGCCATCGAGATCGCCAAGCGTTTCGGCTCCGAGCACGGCCATACCTACGTCAATGGCGTGCTGGACAAGGCCGCCACCGAATGGCGCGCCACCGAGTTCCACGCCGCGAAGTGAAGCGGCTTGTGGGGAAGGTTTGTGGGAGCGGCGTGAGCCGCGAAACGGGAGCCCATCGATGCCCTGTGAATCGAT
>JBOHXX010000208.1:0-6090 GCA_050737675.1 Pseudoxanthomonas sp. | reverse complement strand
CTCCTACGCCGGTCGCGAATCGCTTAACCCCATCGCAGAACATGGCGCGTTCAACCCTCCCGACCACCACGGGAGAACCACCATGCAACATCGCCTGCCCCGCACCACCCTGTTCACCGCCAGCCTGATCGCCCTCGCCGCCATCACAGGCTGCAAGTCCAGCCCCGAGAGCACTGCGGAAGCCCCCGCTGCCGCTTCAGTGCGCGAGAATGCCGGTACCCTGGATCGGGTCGAAGTCACCGGCGCCCGCATGAAACGAGCGGAAATGGAACGCGGCCAGTTGCGCGCTGCTGCCCAGGCCAAGTCCGCTTACGCGCCGTCCGCACCGCCGCCGTCCGCATTGATGGCCTATGCCGCCAACGCGGCCGATGGTTATGCCGCGGCCGCGCCGGTCTATGTCCAGCAACAGCCCGCCAATACCGAAAAATACGAACAGCGCACCGACAACCCGGTGCACCGCGCCAGCGAGGAACCGGTTTCCACCTTCTCCGTCGATGTCGACACCGGCAGCTACAGCAACGTGCGCCGGATGTTGCGCGACGGCGTGCGCCCGCCCGCCGATTCGGTGCGGGCGGAAGAGTTCATCAACTATTTCAGCTATCAACATCCGGCCCCGGCCAATCGCAACGTCCCATTCCGCGTCACCACCGAACTGGCGGCCGCGCCATGGAATCCGCAACGCCAGTTGCTGATGATCGGCATCAAGGGTTACGACGTGCCCAAGGCCACGCTGCCGCCGTCGAACCTGGTGTTCCTGCTTGACACCTCCGGCTCGATGGATTCGCCGGACAAACTGCCGCTATTGAAGCAGGCATTCTCGATGCTGGTGCCGCAACTGCGCGAGCAGGACCGGGTCTCGATCGTCGTCTATGCCGGTTCCGCCGGCCTGGTATTGCCACCGACCCCAGGCGACCGCCACGAGGAAATCCTGGCCGCACTGGATCGCCTGCAGGCCGGTGGCAGCACCAATGGCGGCGACGGCATTCGCCTCGCGTACGACATGGCCAAGCAGGCCTATATGAAGAACGGCGTCAACCGCGTGATCCTGGCCACCGATGGCGATTTCAACGTGAGCACGGTCAGCCAGGAAGCACTGGAAACGCTGGTCGGCGACCAGCGCAAGTCGGGCATCGCCTTGACCACGCTCGGCTTCGGCCAGGGCAACTACAACGACGCGATGGCCGAACGCCTGGCCGATGTCGGCGACGGCAACCACGCCTACATCGACACCCCGCAGGAAGCGCGCAAGGTGCTGGTCGAGGAAATGCAGGCCACGCTGTTGACCATCGCCCGCGACGTCAAGATCCAGGTCGAGTTCAACCCGGCGCTTGTGTCGGAATACCGGTTGATCGGTTACGAAAACCGCCTGCTCAAGCGCGAGGACTTCGCCAACGACAAGGTCGATGCCGGCGACATCGGCGCGGGCCACGAAGTCACCGCTTTGTACGAGATCACACCGGCCGGTTCCGGCGCCGATCGGTTGCCGGCCTTGCGCTACGGCAAGGAGAAAGCCATTGCCGGAAAGGGCACGGGGGAACTTGCCCACCTGCGCCTGCGCTACAAGCTGCCCCATGGCGACAGCAGCCGCCTGATCGAGAACCCGATCCTGGCTTCATCGTTGACCTCCCGTCCCGGCGAGTCGTTCCGCTTCGCGAGTGCGGTAGCGGCCTACGCGGACCTGCTCCGCGGCGGCACGCATATCGATGGATGGAACTGGAACGATGTCAGCAAGGCCGCACGCGGTGCCGAAGGTGATGATCGCTACGGATTGCGCAGGGAATTCCTGGAATTGATCAACCAGGGCCAACGGATCGCCGCCAACGACAACAAGCCCCAGGTGATCGCTGGCGAATGATCCTGCTGGAATCGCAGGGGGCGCGATTCAATCGCGCCCCTGTTATTGGGGCGCTCCTACGGGCAATCGGTTCAATCCCAGTTGGGATACAGCGGCGCTGCAGGCAGGCCGCCCATCTGTGGTGCCGGCCGGCCGAGCAGATAACCCTGGCCCAGGCTGCAACCGAGGCCGATCAAGGCCCGCTTCTGCTCTTCCGTCTCCACGCCCTCGGCAATGGTGTCGATGCCCAGGGTGCTGGCCAGGGCCAGGATCGCGCGCACCAGGGCCAGGCTTTCCGGTCGCCCTTCATCGCCGATGCCAGCGATGAAACTGCGGTCTATCTTGAGTACCGAGATCGGGAAACGGTGCAGGTAGGACAGCGCTGAAAACCCGGTGCCGAAATCGTCCAGCTGGGCCAGGATGCCGTGCTCTCGCAAAGTACGCAGGGTGCGCAGGGTGCGCGGGGCGTCGTCAAGCAGCGCCACCTCGGTTATTTCCACGCGCATCCGCGAAGGGTCGGCGCCGACCGCGTCGAACATCGACAGCAAGCGATCGGCGAAATCGGGCGAACGGAAGTGCCGTGGCGAGACGTTCACCGAAATATAGCCTTCGCCGCCGCGCGCCAGCTGCGCCACCACCTGTTCGTACAGTAGCCAGTCGACCTGTTCGATCAGGCCGCTGTCCTCGCCCAGGCTGATGAACTCGGCCGGCAGCAACAGGCCGCGGCGTTCGTGCTGCCAGCGCAACAGGGCTTCGTGGCCGATCACGACCCCATCCTCCAGGCGCACGATGGGCTGGTAGAACGGCAGGAAATCGTGGTTGTTGATGGCCCGGCGCAGGTCCGCCTCCAGGTCCAGGCTCTGCATCGCCGCTTCGCGCATCGGTTCGTCGAACACCGCATAGCAATCGCGTCCCTGCGCCTTGGCGCGGTACATCGCGGCATCGGCGTCGCGCAGCAGCTCTTCGCCATTGCGATAACGCGGATGCCAGGCGGCGATGCCCAGGCTGGCGGACGGGAACAACTCGCGCCCCGCCACCCACATCGGCCGTCCCAGCACCGAAAGGATGCGCTGGGAAAGATCGCGCGCGCCGTCCAGGCCATCGGTATATTCGATCAGGATCGCGAACTCGTCGCCGCCCAGCCGCGAAACCACGTCGTTGCCGCGAACCATGGAAGTGATGCGACGCGCGACTTCGACCAGCAACTCGTCGCCCGCGGCATGGCCGATGCTGTCGTTGACCAGCTTGAAGCGATCCAGGTCCAGGAACAGCACCGCGAATTCCTGGCCATCGCCATGGCGGGCGCGATCGATCGCGGCCGAAAGCCGCTCCAGCAGGTGCGGCCGGTTGGGTAACCCGGTCAACCCGTCGTGGGTGGCCTGGTGGATGAGACGCTGTTCGGCGCGCAGGCGCTCGCCGATCTGCGCCATCAGCTTGGAATTGGCTTCGGCAAGCTCGTGGGTACGCGCATCGACCCTGCGCTCCAGCTCGGCGTGGGCCGCGCGCAGGTGTTCCTGCGCGCGTTGCCGGGCCAGGCCATTGCCGATGTTATGGGCCACGAAGGTCAGCAGACTCTGGTCGTACGGGCTGAAACTGACATCGGGCGAATAGCTCTGCACGGCGAGGACGCCGACGACTTCCTCGTCACGGAACAACGGCACGCCCAGCCAGCTGTAGGCATGCGGGCCGTATTCGTGGACCTTGCCCTGCAGGCCCAGCTCCATCAGCTTGCTGCGGTCGGCCAACAGCGGCTGGCGGCTGGACAGGACGTACTCGGTCAGGCCGTTGGTCAGTTTGCGCGACAGCCGCATCGGATCACGTTCGTCGATCGAATACGGGAAATCCAGGCGCTCGCCATCGTCAGACAGCAGGGCGATATAGAAATTCCGCGCGTAGATCAGTTCATCCACCACCGCGTGCACGTCGGCGTAGAAGCGCTGCAGGCTTTCCGAGGTGATGGCCAGTTCGGCGATATGGAACAGGGCGCGCTGCAGCTTCTCCGCGCGCTTGCGTTCCAGCACCTCGGCCTGCAACTCGCGGTTGGCGCGTTGCAATTCATGGGTACGCACCTCGATGCGGCGCTCCAGGTCCACGTGTGCGTGCTTGCGGTCCAGCGCGGTCAGGATGTGCTGGGCGACGTACCCCAACAGGGCCCGGTCCTCGTCCGTATAACTGGCCGGCGTGTCGTAGCTCTGCACCACGATCGCGCCGCAGACGCGGTCCTCGCGGCGCATCGGCACGCCCATCCAGTCGAGGCTGTCGGGGCCGTGCTCGGTGTCTGGAACCACGCCGAGCTTCTGTCGGATCACGGTGGAAGGCCCACGCACCGGCTGGCCATGGCGCAACAAGGCGAAGGTCATGCTGTTGGGCATTTCCTCCTCTGTGAATTCGCGGTCGGGATCGGCGACGTAGGTGTCGCGCTGGTCGACGAAATGCAGGAAGCGCACACTGCGGCGCTGGTCGTCGTAGAGGACGATGTAGCAGTTGTCGGCATACATCAACGAGCCCACCACCACATGGATCCGGCGCAGCATCTCCGGCATTTCCAGGTTGGCGCTGGCCAGGTCGGCGATTTCGTACAGTGCCTGCTGCAGGCGCTTGGACTTTTCCAGGGAGACGATGCGCGCCTGCGCCCGCGAGGCGTCGAGGGTGGATACAAGCAAGGTCCTGGCCAGGGCCAGCCAGGTTTCGCGTTCGGCGCTGTTCACGGTCTGCGGCAAGGTCGCCGCGACTGCCATGCGCGCATTGCCATCGACGTTGTCCCAGACATGGACCAGCAGTTCCTGCTCGCTGCATGCCGCACCAGGACATGCTGCATCAGGAGCGGACAACGCAAGCTCGACACGCTTGCGCAGCGCCTGGCTGCCGCCCGCAGACAATGCACTGCCATTACCCAGGGCCCAGTCGCGCCAGCACACCGCCACGGCCGCGCCTTTCGGCAGCAATCCGCAGAGGACGGCCACGATCTGCTCGGTCGGCGACTTGGCCACGTCCACAGCCTCCTGGTCCGGGATCTCTATCTGGGCAGGAGACAGGATTTCCGCAGCTTCGGTATTCGGCAAGTGCACGGATTCCCCAGGTTGAACTCGTTGATGCGATACGCCGGAAGCCATCGCAGGCGGAAACCCCATCCGCCCGCGTGGACGTTAACAGGTTACATGCGCTGCGCCATGTCCCCCTCCATTTTCGCACCGGTTGCCTTTCTATACGCGGTAAACCGGCCCTTGCGGCCAATGGACCAACGCCGGCGCCGACGTCGGCATGGCTATGCGGATCGGGGCCGAGGCCGTACGCTTGTAAGAGTGAACGACTCCCCGGAAACCGCCGACGAAGCCCTGATGCTGGCCTATGCCGCCGGCGACACCAACGCTTTCGAGCAGTTGTATTCGCGCCACCGCAGCCGCCTGTATCGCTACCTGCTGCGCCAGGTCCGCGACCCGGCGCTGGCCGACGAGTTCTTCCAGGACATCTGGCAGCGAGTGATCACCGCCCGCGAAGGCTGGAAACCCGAAGCCGCCTTCACCACCTGGCTGTTCCGGATCGCGCACAATCGCCTCACCGACCACTGGCGCGCGCTCAAGCACCGCCCCCCGGCACCCGCCGACGGCGATGAGCGTGCCGCAAGGGTCCCCGACCCGGATACGCCGGAACGCAATCTTTCCGAATTCGAGCAGCGGCGGCGCCTGCAGCTGGCCCTGGCCGAACTGCCCGAGGACCAGCGCGAGGTCCTGCAACTGCGCCTGGAACAGGAACTGAGCCTTGAAGAAATCGGTCAGATCACCGGTGTAGGCCGGGAAACGGTCAAATCGCGGCTGCGCTACGCGATGGACAAGTTGCGCACGAGACTGAACGAATGAACCGCCATCCCCCGGAACCCTTGAACCAGGAAGAGCGCGAGCTGGCCCAGCTCATCGCGCGCGTGAGTCCGCACGGCGAGCCCCCGACCGCACTGGACGCGAAAATCCTGGCCGCCGCCCATGCCGCAGTGGCCGGCAAACCGCAACGCACGCACAAGCCGCGCTGGCCGATGGCGATGGGCCTGGCCGCTTCGGTGGTCTTCGCCGTGGGCATCGCCTGGCAGTTGCGCCCGCTGCAGCCAGCGGCACCCGCGGCGTCCGAAGCCCCCGCCCCTGCCGCCACGGAAGCAGCGGCGCAAACCGGAGCGGAGCCCGTGACTGAAGCCGCACCGCCCCTGCATGTGGACGTAGTGGCGCAGGACTCCGCGGCGGCGGCGGACGCTCCGATGTACGCACCTC
>JBOHXX010000207.1:0-6157 GCA_050737675.1 Pseudoxanthomonas sp. | reverse complement strand
GGCCTTGCCCGAATGGCTGGCGCAACGTGGCGTGGTCGCGATTGCAGGCATCGACACCCGCAAGCTGACCCGCATCCTGCGCGATCGCGGCGCCCAGAACGGCGCGCTGATGGCCGGCAATATCAATGTGGAAAAGGCCTTGGAAGCCGCGCGCAAGTTCCCTGGCCTGAAAGGCATGGACCTGGCGAAAGTCGTTACCACCCAGCACAGCTATCCATGGAAGGAGGGGCAACTGGACCTGGACGGCGGCGAGTTCGTTTCGGCCAGCCCCCGGTTCAAGGTCGTCGCCTACGACTTCGGGGTGAAGCTCAACATCCTGCGCATGCTGGCCGAACGCGGTTGCGACGTGACCGTGGTTCCCGCGCAGACTCCGGCAGCCGACGTTCTTGCGATGAAACCCGATGGCGTCTTTCTTTCGAATGGCCCCGGTGATCCGGAGCCGTGCGATTACGCGATTGCGGCGACGCGCGAGTTCCTGGCGCGGCAGATTCCCCTCTTCGGCATCTGCCTGGGCCACCAGATCCTGGCCCTCGCGGTCGGTGGCAATACGCTGAAGATGACCCACGGCCATCACGGCGCCAACCATCCGGTGCAGGACCTGGCCTCGGGCCGGGTGATGATCACCTCGCAGAACCACGGTTTCGCGATCGACGAAGCCACGCTGCCGGCCAACGTGCGCGTGACCCACCGCTCGCTGTTCGACGGCAGCAACCAGGGCATCGAACTGACCGACGCGCCGGCGTTCTCGTTCCAGGGGCATCCGGAAGCATCGCCGGGGCCGCGTGATGTGGCGCCGCTGTTCGACAGATTCGTGGAAATGCTGCGCAAGCGCAGCTGATTGAAACGTGCACCAGAAAGTGCCGCACTCGAAATACCTAAAAGGGAGAGGGGAATGAAATTGTTGAGCCGTTTGTTGTTGATCCTGTGCTTGCTGCCTGCCATCGCGTGGAGCAGGGAAGTCCCGATCGAGGATTTCTTCAAGGACTCCGAGTTCAGCAGCGTCAAGCTTTCGCCGGACGGAAAGCATCTGGCCGTGATCGTGCCGCAGAACGACCGTACGATCCTGGCAGTCCTGGACACGTCGAACCGCAAGGTCGTCGGCAAGTGGGATTACGGCGAGAACCGCCATTTCCAGAACGTGGAATGGGCGAATAACAAGCGCCTTCTGTTCTGGGTCGGTTTCAAGCTGGGTCGATTCGATTTCAAGGTCGGGAAGGGCGATTTGTACGCCTCCAACATCGATGGCACGGGCCGCATGGACATCCCGAACGGCTCGTACTACTCCGTCGTCGACATGACCCCGGATGATCCCGACACCATCCTGGTGTCGCGATCCGTGGAAAACGCTTTCCTGTTCAAGCTCAACGTGAACAATGGCAAGGTATCGACAGTGGCTTCGGCACCGATAGACGGCGGCACTTTCCTGGTGGACCACCAGCAGAAGGCGCGTTTCGCGTTCGGCGAGATGAAAGATGGCCGCAGCGTGACTTATCGCCTCGACGCTGCAGGAAAGTGGCAGCTATTGCATGAAAGCGCCCGCGCCGGGTCAGTGTTCCAGCCCGTCATGTTCGATGCCGACAATGAGCATGTCTTCGTATTGAAAAGCGATGCCGGTGAGCCCGAATCATTGGTGCGCATGAAAGCAGACGGCACCGAAGAACAAACCGTTTCGGACAACGGCACCGTCGATGTTTTCGATTTCCTCATCAGTAGCGACGACAAGAACCTGCTCGCGGTCGGCTACGAGAACGGCAAGCCGGAATGGGATTTCATCGCGCCGGAAAACAGCGAGGCCAAGGTCTACGCCGGCCTATTGAAGGCGTTTCCTGGAAAAGCGCTGGACTTCAGCGGCACTTCCGAAGATGGGCGCTATTTCTTGTTCCGCACCTATGCAGACCGCGCACCGAGCGAGGTCTTCCTGTACGACGCCAAGGAAGGAAAAGCAAAGTACCTGCTGTCTTCGCGCGAATGGATCAAACCGGAAGAAATGTCCGAAATGCGGCCGATCTCGTTCACGGCCCGCGACGGGATGAAGCTTTATGGTTACATCACCATCCCGAATGGCAGTGACGGCAAGAACCTACCCCTGATCATCAATCCGCATGGCGGCCCGCATGGCGTTCGCGATGAGTGGGGATTCAACCCGGAGGTCCAGCTGTTTGCAAACCGCGGCTACGCGGTGCTGCAACTGAACTATCGCGGATCCGGTGGCTATGGCGAGTCCTATGAGCGCGCCGGTTACCGGAAGTGGGGCACCACGATGCAGGACGACCTCACCGATGCGGTGCGTTGGGCCGTGTCCCAGGGCATGGCTGATGGCGCACGCGTTTGCATCTACGGCGCTTCCTATGGCGGCTACGCGGCATTGATGAGTCCCGTGCGCGAGCCCGACCTTTACAAATGCACGGTCGGCTACGCAGGCGTCTACGATCTGGACATACAGCGCACCAAGAGCGACACCTCGGAGAGCGAATTCGGCCGCAGCTACCTTAACGACGTGCTGCCCGCCACCTCTGCAGAGCGCAAGGCCCAGTCGCCACTGTATGGCATCGAACGCCTCAAGGCCCCGTTGATGCTGGTTCATGGCCGTAAGGACGTCCGTGTGCCGATCAAGAACATGGATGATTTGATCGTAGCCATGAAGAACGTGGGCAAAGCCCCCGAGGAAGTGGTTGTAGAGGACAAGGAAGCACACGGTTTCCGCGACGTGAAGAACAACGTGCGCCTGTACACGAAGATGCTGGCGTTCTTCGACAAGCACATCGGCGCCCGGTCCACCCAGTCACTCCCCTGAGCCCAGGAAGAACGGTTTCCCCATGCCCAAGCGCACCGACCTAAAAACCATCCTCATCATCGGTGCCGGCCCGATCGTCATCGGCCAGGCCTGCGAGTTCGATTATTCGGGCGCGCAGGCCTGCAAGGCGCTGCGCGACGAGGGTTATCGGGTCGTGCTGGTCAACAGCAATCCGGCCACGATCATGACCGACCCGGAGATGGCCGACGCGGTCTACATCGAGCCGATCACCTGGCAGATGGTCGAGAAGATCATCGACAAGGAAAGGCCCGATGCGTTGTTGCCGACGATGGGCGGCCAGACCGCGCTGAACTGCGCCCTGGACCTGGCCGACAACGGAGTGCTGGAGAAGTACGGCGTCGAGCTGATCGGCGCCAAGCGCGAAGCGATCATGATGGCCGAGGACCGCGAGCTGTTCCGCGTGGCCATGAAGGAGATCGGCCTGGAATGTCCCAAGGCCGAGGTCGCGCGTTCGCTCGAGCAGGCGCTGGATATCCAGACCCGCGTCGGTTATCCGACCATCATCCGCCCCAGCTTCACCCTGGGCGGCAGTGGCGGCGGCATCGCCTACAACCGCGAGGAACTCGTCGAGATCGTCGGTCGTGGCCTGGAGCTTTCGCCGACCAGCGAAGTGCTGGTCGAGGAATCGGTGCTGGGCTGGAAGGAGTTCGAGATGGAAGTGGTCCGCGACACCGCGGACAACTGCATCATCGTCTGCTCGATCGAAAACCTCGATCCGATGGGCGTGCACACCGGCGACTCGATCACGGTCGCCCCGGCGCAGACCCTGACCGACAAGGAATACCAGCGCCTGCGCGACGCCTCCATCGCGGTCCTGCGCAAGATCGGCGTCGATACCGGCGGTTCCAACGTGCAATTCGGCATCAACGCGCAGACCGGCCGCGTGGTGGTGATCGAAATGAACCCGCGCGTCTCGCGCTCCTCGGCGTTGGCGTCCAAGGCAACCGGTTTTCCGATCGCCAAGGTAGCGGCCAAGCTGGCGGTTGGTTACACCCTGGATGAACTGCGCAACGAGATCACCGGCGGCCTGACCCCGGCCTCGTTCGAGCCGACGATCGACTACGTGGTCACCAAGATTCCACGGTTCGCCTTCGAGAAATTCCCGGCGGCCGATGCACGCCTGACCACGCAGATGAAGTCGGTGGGCGAAGTCATGGCGATGGGCCGCACCTTCCAGGAGTCGTTGCAGAAGGCATTGCGTGGGCTGGAGACCGGAAAGGTTGGCCTCGATCCCACCGGCCTCGACCTCGCCAGCGCCGACGACTTGACCGTCTTGCGCCGGGAAATGAAGGAGCCAGGTCCCGAGCGTCTGTTCTACGTGGCCGATGCGTTCCGTGCCGGCATGAGCGTGGAAGAAGTGCATGCGCTGTCGTTCATCGATCCGTGGTTCCTGGACCAGATCGAGGAAATCATCGCGGAAGAGAAAAAGCTGACTGGGGAAGGACTGGGCTCGCTGGATGCGATGCGCCTGCGCAAGCTGAAGCGCGCCGGTTTCTCCGATGCGCGTTTGGCGCAACTGACCGCTACGGATGAAGGCGCCATCCGCAACCTGCGCAGTACGCTGAAGGTCAAGCCGGTCTACAAGCGCGTGGACTCGTGCGCTGCCGAATTCTCCACCAGCACCGCCTACCTGTATTCGACCTACGAGGACGAATGCGAGGCCGAGCCGACCAGCCGTGACAAGATCATGATCCTCGGTGGTGGCCCCAACCGCATCGGCCAGGGCATCGAGTTCGATTACTGCTGCGTGCACGCCGCGCTTGCGCTGCGCGAGGATGGCTATGAAACCATCATGGTCAACTGCAATCCGGAAACCGTCTCCACCGATTACGACACTTCCGACCGCCTCTACTTCGAGCCGCTGACGCTGGAAGACGTGCTGGAGATCGTCGAGCTGGAGAAACCCAAGGGCGTGATCGTGCAGTACGGCGGCCAGACCCCGCTGAAGCTGGCGCAGGCGCTGGAAGCCAACGGCGTGCCGGTGATCGGCACCTCGCCTGATTCCATCGACCTGGCCGAAGACCGCGAACGCTTCCAGCAACTGGTCGAGAAACTTGGGCTGAAGCAGCCGCCCAACCGCATCGCCCGCAACGACCAGGAAGCGCTGGTGCTGGCGCGCGAGATCGGCTATCCGCTGGTCGTGCGTCCGTCGTACGTGTTGGGCGGCCGTGCCATGGAGATTGTCTATGGCGAATCCGACCTGGCGCGCTATGTGCGTGATGCGGTCAAGGTCTCCAACGATTCGCCGGTACTGCTGGACCGTTTCCTCGACAACGCCGTGGAAGTCGACGTCGACATCATTGCCGACAACACCGGTGCGGTGCTGGTCGGCGGGGTCATGGAACACATCGAGGAAGCCGGCGTGCATTCGGGCGATTCGTCGTGCTCGCTGCCGCCGTATTCGCTTTCCGCAAAAACCCAGGCCGAACTGCGCAGGCAGGTCGTTGAACTGGCCAAGGCGCTGAACGTGGTCGGGCTGATGAACACCCAGTTTGCGATCCAGACCAGCGAAGAAGGCGACGACACCATCTTCCTGCTGGAAGTGAACCCACGTGCCTCGCGCACGGTGCCGTTCGTGTCCAAGGCCACCGGCATGCCGTTGGCCAAGATCGCGGCGCGTTGCATGGCCGGGAAGTCGCTGGTAGAGCAGGGTGCGGTGAAGGAAATCGTTCCGCACTACTACTCGGTCAAGGAAGCGATCTTCCCGTTCGCCAAGTTCCAGGGCGTGGATCCGATCCTCGGCCCGGAGATGCGTTCCACCGGCGAAGTGATGGGCGTGGGCCGCAACTTCGGAGCCGCGTTCGCGCGCGCGCAGGAGGCTGGTGGGATCAAGGCGCCACCGGTGGGCAAGGTGTTCCTGTCGGTGCGTGACCCCGACAAATCCCGCGTGTTGCCAGTGGCGAAGGACCTGATCGAACGCGGCTACACGCTGGTTGCGACACGCGGCACTTGTGCGTGGCTGCAGCAGAACGGACATGCCTGCGAACAGGTCAACAAGGTGGTCGAAGGCCGCCCGCATATCGTCGACCTGATCAAGAACGGCGAAATCGTGTATATCGTCAACACCACCGAAGGACGCCAGGCGATCACCGACTCGTTCTCGATACGGCGCGAGGCCTTGCAACATCGCGTTACCTATTCCACCACCATTGCCGGCGCCAAGGCGCTGGTACATTCGTTGGAGTTCCGCGGCACCGGCCCCGTGTGGGCGCTGCAGGAACTGCACAAGGAGTTGCAGGCGTGAGTAGAGCACCACTGACACTGAAAGGCGCGCAGCGGTTGCGCGATGAACTGGACCAGCTGAAATCGGTGAAGCGCCCCGAGATCATCAATGCCATATCC
>JBOHXX010000206.1:0-6178 GCA_050737675.1 Pseudoxanthomonas sp. | reverse complement strand
GCACCAGGTTGCCCTGGATGAAGTCGACGCCACCCATCCACATCGCCGCCGCGGCCTGGGGGTCTTCGATCTGTTGCCCGATCACCTGCAGTCCCATCCGGTGCGCCAGGTCGATCATCCCGCGCAACTGGTCGCGCAGGCCGGGATCGTGATGGGCGGCGGCGTAGCGGTTGGATACGCGCAGGTAACCGAGCGGCAGCTGGCTGAGCAGGGCTTCGGCTTCGCGGCCGGGCTCGAACTGGCTGAGGCAGAATTGCACGCCGGCGGTCATCAGGCGGTTGCAGAACTGGCGCAGGGTCACCGAATGGATCAGCGCATCGTCCAGGCGCAGGTCGATGATCAGCGAGGTACCTTCGATGCCGCGCGTGGCGATGGTCTGCATCAGCCAGTCGGCGAAGGCCTCGCGCGCCAGCGATCGCGGCGATTGCGACACGAACAGGCGCAGCGACTTGCCTTCCATCTGGTAGCGGGAGAGCAGGTCCAGCACGCGTTCCATCACCTGCCGGTCCAGCTCGACGATGCGCCCGGCCAGTTCCGCGGCCGGGACCGCCTGCGCCGCCGCGATCAGCGTGCCATCGGCCTGGCGCATGCGCAGGAATACCTGGTACTGCGCCAATTCGCTGCCGGCAACCGAAACGATCGGCTGGTACGCCAGTTCCAGGTCGGCGTCGGCTAGCGAGAGGCCGGCGTCGTCCGTGGATGACACCGGAGGAGGGGTGTAGGCGGCGATTCCCTCGGGCTGCATGCGGGCCTGCAGCGCGGCGCGCTCGGTGGCTTCCAGTGCGCTGCCGGTGTCGGAGAAAGTGTGCGGCAGCGCCGCGTAGCCGACCGCGCCGGCCAGACGCAGGGTCTCTTCATTGCGGACGATGAAGTCGCGCTGGCCCAGCTGTTCGCGCAGTCGGTGGGCGAACACGGCCTGCGCTTCGGCATCCAGGTCACCGGCCAGGGCCAGGAAACTGTTGTCGTTCAAGCGGGCCAGTGGATGTGGCGCGGCGGCCTGGGCCAGAGCGCGTCCGGCATCGGCCATCAGGTGCTCGAAGTTGGCGTAGCCGTAGCGCTCGCGCAGGCCCAGGGTGCCGCCGATCTCGATGAAGAACAGGCCGGCAACGATCTTTTCCTCCAGCGCGTTGCCCAGTTGCTGCATCAGGTAGGCGCGGGTCGGCAAGCCGGTTTCAGGATTGACGACCAGGTTCGGTGCGGCCGCCACGGGCGCGCGCTGGCGCGCACGCTGGATCCTGTTGGAGACCGCGGCGATAAAATGGCGCGGGCGGATCGGTTTGGTCAGGAAATCATCGGCGCCGCTTTCCAGCACTTCGTACTGGCGCTCCGGGTCCGGGTCGCCGGTCAGGAACACGATCGGCAGGTGCAGCAGGTCCGGCCGCTGGCGGATCTGCAGGGTCAGGGTCATGCCGTCCTGGCCCGGCATGTGCAGGTCCATCAGGACCAGGTCGGGCTGGAAGCTTTCGATGGCCGGGATCACCCCGGTCGGTGCCATCTCCACTTCGGCCAGCATGCCGGCGCCGTGCAGCACGCTCTGCGCGAACAGTGCCTGGCCGCGATCGTCCTCCACGATGAGGATCCGGAACGGAGCCTCGCCTGCGTCCTGCTTGCGCGGGTTGCTGGCGGAAGCGATCCCGGTGCCGGCGCCCGCAGCGGGCGTTGTTGCCGCAGTCGCCTCCGTGCCCATGCCCGAAACGACCGGCTCGACGGCAGCGCTTTCCGGCGTGGCTGCGAGGGTGGCAGGTTCAGGTTTGTCGACCGCTGCATCGCCAGCCCAGCGCCGCCAGTAATGCGGCGGCGGGGTTTCGGCACGCAGCCGTGAACGAAAAGGCTCATCCTGCGGACGGGAGGTGGGTTCAATGACAGACATCAGGCTTCCCCAAGCATGAGCCCCATTATGCGACGAAGTTCACATAATTGGGGATTGGATCATCGCTCATTCCGTTCGCCCGGCACGAAAGCCCCCGGAGGCGGCTGCAACAGGCTGCGAATTCCGCGCGACAGCTTGCGCCAGACCCAGCACACCAGCACGGCCAGCAGCACGCTGATCCCGACCACGGCGATCAGGGCCAGCCAGGGATGGGCGAAGGCCAGCGCCAGGCCGCCAACCACCACCGCGTCCTCGGTGAACGAGGCGGTCCAGTTGCTGACCGGTTCCGGAGAGGTGTTCATCAACGCGCGCGAACCCGACTTTAACAGGTGGCTGGTCAGGGCCACGCCGGCACCGGCGGCCAGGGCACCACCGCCCAGTTGACCATCGGGCGATAGCGTAGCCGCGGCCAGGAAGGCGCCAGCCGGTACGCGGGCCAGGGTCTGCAACAGGTCCCAGCCGGAATCCACGCCGGGGATCTTGTCGGCGAAGAACTCGGCCACGGCCAGGGCGCCGGAAGTACCCAGCACCCACCACGACTGCGTCACTTGCAGGGCCGGTGGCAGGTCGAGCCAACCCAATGCGCCGGCCAGGCCCAGCCCGAACACGGTCAGGTACACGCGGATCCCGGCCATCCATGCCAACAGGATCCCAATTACGAAAAGATGCGTTTCGGACATGCTGGGGATTCGCCTAGACTGGAACCGACACCGGACGGTCACAGGGGGCCGTCCACCCATCGCCGAGTATAGGCCCGTTGCCGATCGCCAGCTGTCTGGCCCGGCCGCGGCGGATCGGCGCCGCCTGGTGGAAGCAGAGGCTTCCCTTTACGGAAATGTTCCGATGTCCCATGCCCCTTCCCGTTACCAGATCGTGCAGCGCCGGACCACGCGCCGCTGGCCGTTGGTCGTGGCAGTGGCTGGAGTCTGGCTGTTGTCCCTGGGGTTCGCCTGGCACGGGGCCGAGCTCCGCGCCGCGCCCACCCTGGCCGATACCACCCGGCGCATGCATGCGGCCGAGCAACAGCTGGCATCGCAGCGGTCCCGCCTGCAGGAGTTGAGCCAGCGCGAAACGACCTTGAGCGTATCCGACAAGATCAGCCGTGAGGCCAACGGCGACCTGCAAGGCACCCTGGCCGAGCGCGACGAGGAAATCTCCGCCCTGCGCGCCGACGTCGCCTTCTACGAGCGCCTAGTCGGACCGACCCAGCAGCGCAAGGGCCTGAATGTCTTTTCCTCGGAGTTCATTGCCGGCGCCGGCGCCGCCTGGCACTACCAGATCGTGCTGACCCAGAACCTCAATCGCGGCGCCATCAGCCAGGGGCAGATGCACTTCGTCATTGAAGGCGTGCGCGCGGGCAAACTGGCCACGGTCAACTGGAACGAACTGCACCAGCAGCCCACCGCACCCGGGCAGACCTATTCCTTCCGGTATTTCCAGACCCTGGACGGCCGGGTGATGCTGCCGCGCGATTTCACCCCGCAACGGGTCCGCGTGGTACTCGATAACGAAGGCGTGGCAGTGGAGCAGGCCTTCGACTGGAAGACCGCCAATACCTGATCGCCGGGTTTCGTTCACCGGATTCCGCTTCCCCCTTTCCCCTGCAGGAGACCCGCATGTTCAAGAACAAGTCGATCCACCACGACGGCCAGGCCATCGATACCCTGATCGGATCGCAGGTGACCCTGCATGGCGACCTGGTGTTCAGCGGTGGGCTCTACGTGGAAGGCCGCATCCATGGCAAGGTCATCGCCGAGGAAGGCAAGCCCGCCGTGTTGACCCTGGCCGAACAGGGTCGCATCGAGGGCGAGATCCAGGTGCCCGTGGTCATCATCAACGGCGAACTGCAGGGCGATGTATACGCGTCCGAGCGCATCGAGCTGGTGGCCAAGGCCCGGGTACTGGGCAACGTGCATTACAAGGTGGTGGAAATGCGCGCCGGGGCGACCCTGACCGGGCGCCTGATCCATGTCGATGCCGAAGCCGTGGGCCAGACGGGCCCGACTTTGGTCGCCGCGAACGGCTAGCACCCGGGAGGATGGGAGCGGCGCCCCCCAAGGGGACTTCCTTCGGGCGCAAGCCGCGAGCCCCTGGATATCGACGTTCAGAAGCTCCTTACCCCGCAAGGGATATCCTGAGCCCATGACCGACACTCCCGCCCCCGCACCCCATCATCCACCCTTGCCGCCGCTGACCCCGATGGCCCGCCGCGGGCTGTATGCCGCCGCGACCTTGCTGCTGCTGGCGCTGGCATTCGGGGCGTGGGGGGTGTGGAAGGTGTTCGCCGCCGCCGATGCAAGCCAGCCGACGCCGGCGCAGATGCGGGCCCAGCAGAACAAGATCGATCAACTGGAACAGAGTGCCGCGACCCTGTCGCGTTCCGACCAGATCAGCCGCGACGCCAATCGCGACCTGCAGAGCACCCTGGCCGAACGCGACGAGGAAATCTCCGGGCTGCGCGCCGATGTCGCTTTCTACGAACGCTTCGTCGGTGCGACCGCCCAGCGCCGCGGCCTGGCCGTGCACGAACTGCAACTGGTGCCGCAAAGCGACCAGGGCTGGCATTTCATCGCCACCCTCACCCAGAACCTCAATCGCGGCGCGGTCAACGCCGGGCGCCTGCAGGTGGCGGTGGAAGGCACCCACGACGGCAAGTTGCAGCGCCTGGCCTGGGCCGACCTGCGCCAGCAGGCCAATGCGCCGGGCGTGGACTATTCGTTCAAGTATTTCCAGCAGGTCGAAGGCGATTTCGTCCTGCCCGTTGGATTCAAGCCGTCGCGCGTGGCCGTGCGACTGGCCCCGCAAAGCGGGGCGGCGGTAGAGCAATCGTTCTCGTGGAGTGATTCGCTGGCCGGCGCCCTTTCCACGCCATGAACGGAATCCGGCAGCCAGCGGATGCCGGGGATCCGCGGTTGCGCTTGAACCACGCGGCTCGCGGCCCCATCCTGATCCCATGAGCACCCTGGTTTCCCTGCCTGTCGCCACCTCCGCCCCCGACTACCAGTCGTTGGATCGTCCGTTGAACTTCACCGGTGCGGCCGCGGCCAAGGTCCGCGAGCTGGTCCGCGAGGAAGGCAACGCGGCGCTGGCCCTGCGCGTGTACATCCAGGGCGGCGGTTGTTCCGGTTTCCAGTACGGCTTCGAGTTCGACGAGAACCGCGCCGAGGACGATGTCGCGATCGACACCGATGACGTGACCCTGCTGGTGGATCCGTTGAGCCTGCAATACCTGATGGGTTCGGAAGTGGACTACACCGAAAGCCTGCAGGGCGCGCAGTTCGTGATCCGCAACCCCAACGCAAAGACCACCTGCGGCTGCGGCAGCAGTTTCAGCATGTGAACGCGCGCCGGCCGCCGCGTATCATGCGCAGGCAGTGACCGACGCCCGCCTCAAATTCCCCGCAGAACTTTCCGGCTTCGCCTTCGGCGACGCGCGACTCGACCGTTCCGATGCCTTGCGCGACGATGCCGATGCGCTGCTGCGGCTATGGCCGCTGGCGCGGGTCATCGTGCTGGAGGTCGACGGCAGCGCCTTCGCCGATGAGGCCGGGCGACTGCTGGTCACCCACGGCGCCGCGTTGGGCAGCGGGCCCGGCACGGCGGTGTTCCTCGGCCTGCACGGCGAGCAGGCATGGTTTTCGGTCGATGCCGAAGTCTTGCAGTTGACCGCGCCGCGCCGTGTCGACCTGCGTAGTGCCGCCGCCGCATGGCCGGTCGCCGAGTCCAGCGCCTTCGCCTTCGCCCGCGCCATGCAGCACTGGCGCGGGCGCAGTCGTTATTGCGGGATCTGCGGCGGCGGCATCGAATTCCGCCGTGCCGGCTATGTCGCCCACTGCACGCAATGCGCCACCGACCATTACCCGCGCGTGGATCCCGCAGTCATCGTCGCGGTCAGCGACGGTGAGCGCCTGCTGCTGGGTCGGCAGACCGGCTGGCCGGCGCGTCGCTATTCGGTGATCGCCGGCTTCGTGGAGCCGGGCGAATCGCTGGAACAGACCGTGGTCCGCGAGGTGTTCGAGGAAACCCGCGTGCGCGTGCGCAGTTGCCGTTACCTGGGCGCGCAACCCTGGCCGTTCCCCGGCGCGTTGATGCTCGGCTTCGCCGCCGATGCGGAACCGGATCCGCCGCAGGTCGATGGCGAACTGGAGGAGGCGCGCTGGTTCGATCTGGAAGAGATCGCGGCGGCGCGCCAGCGCAAGGGCGATGACGAAAGCGGAATCCTGCTGTCGCCGCGCATTTCCATCGCTCGTTCGCTGATCGAACACTGGTATGCGGGCATGACCGCGGCCAGCGGCGCCTGAGTCGTGG
>JBOHXX010000205.1:0-6184 GCA_050737675.1 Pseudoxanthomonas sp. | reverse complement strand
GTGTTGTCGAAAGTGAACGGTCCGGCCTGCGGGTAGGCGCGATCCAGAGCCGACAACGCGAATTCGGCCGCCTGCTTCACGTGCCGGCCCCAGTCGGCTTCCGGATTGTCGCCAGACAGTGCGTGCTTGAAGGCCACGCCGGACATGCCCGCCGGCACTTCCGGCACGAAGGCCAGCGTTTCGCCCAACGCGCCACGGGTGCCGTCGAGTTTGACCCCCGTATGCGTGTCGATGTCGTAGTAATCCGTGCCCGCGCCCTTGTCGGTGTAGGCGACCGCACAGCCCTTCGGCAGTCCCCAGGCGCCGGCCACGGCAATGGAGCCGTAGATGCCACGGGAACCGGAGGAAGCCGTCACCACCACGCAACGTTTCCCGGCGTCGAAGCTGTCGGGCACCTGCAGCAGCACGCGATGCGGCTGTTTCGCACCAGGGAGGGTGGCGAAGGCGGAGAATTCGCGTCCCGGCACGTTGGCCACGCTGCCGTAGACCTCACCGTAACCACCGGTCAGGGAAAGATCGGCGATGCCGCGCCAGTTGCTCCAGATCGCCCGGCGCCGCAGTTCTTCGGCAGTAGGGTTGGCCGCGTCGGCAAAACCCGGCGGGGTCATCCCGCGCAGACCCGCCAGTCCCAGCCCGGCGGTCAACAAGTCGTCGCTGCCGCGATGCCCGGTTTCGCGCTGCGGTTCGATCATCGCGGCTTCCTTCATGGGCGCCCGGCTGGGCGAGGTGGTGCAGGCGGCTGCCGACAGGCAGGCGAGCAGGACGGTGGCGAGGCGCAGTGACGGATTCTTGTTCATGGCTACACGCTAACCGGTCGCGCCGGTCGCGTCATCGTACTTTGGTACCACGCTGCGCCAACCACTATGCTGATACGGTGCCCCACCCGACCCGTACGCCTTCAATGAAAATACCGCGCGCATGCCCAAGCTGCTGATCGCCGACGACCATCCACTGTTCCGCGCGGCATTGCGCGGTGCGGCGACCGATGCCGTGGCCGGGCTGTCGGTGCTGGAAGCCGAATCGCTGGACGGCGTGCTGGCTGCGCTGGAAGCGAACCCGGACATCGACCTGGTGCTGCTGGACCTGCACATGCCCGGCAACCATGGCCTGGCCGGGCTCGCGGCGATCCGTGCGCAATATCCGGAAGTCGCGGTGGTAGTGGTTTCCGCCAACGATGATCCGCGCGTGGTACGGCGCGCGCTGGACCATGGTGCCGCGGGCTACCTGCCCAAGAGTTCCGGCCTGGACGAACTGCGCGACGCCATCCGCAGCGTGCTGGCCTGCGAACAATGGTTGCCGTCGTCGTTGCGCGCTTCGGTCGCACGCTCGCAGTCCTCGCAACACGATGCCGAGCTCGCCGCACGCCTGGCCAGCCTGTCGCCGCAACAGTTCCGGGTATTGACCCTGGTCGCCGAGGGCCTGTTGAACAAGCAGATCGCCGACCGCCTGGACGTGCAGGAACGCACGGTCAAGGCGCACCTCACCGCCATCTTCGAACGCATGGGCGTGCGCAACCGCACCCAGGCCGGCGTGGTGTTGCGGGAACTGGAATTGAGCGATCCGGCGCGGCAGATGGAGGGATGAAATGTCGAACCAGGCGCACTTCCTGACACGCGTCGCCTGCATGGACGATGTCGCCGAAGTCGCGCGCCTGTGCACGGAACTCGGCTACCCGACCACCATCGAGGACATGGCTGCACGCATGGGTGTGGTGATTTCCGCCGGCGACCGCCAGGTCTTCGTGGTCGACGACGGCACGCGCCTGCTCGGCTGGATCGGCGTCGAACTGCGCACTTCACTGGAAACCGGCCGCAAGGCTGAAATCGTCGGCCTGGTGGTGGATGCCGGGGTCCGTCGTTCGGGCGCGGGCAAGGCGCTGGTGGCGGCGGCCGAAGCCTGGGTGCGGCAGCATGGGCTGGATGCGGTGATGGTGCGCTCCAATGCCGCGAGGGTGGAGTCGCATCCTTTCTATGAAGGCATCGGTTTCATGCGCGGCAAGACCCAGCACGTCTATTTCAAGTCCCTCGCTTGAAGCGGCGGCCTCAGACCCGCGAGAATTTCCAGGACACCATGTTGCCGTCGCGGTAAGGCATCACTCCGTGGAAGCTGCGCGGATCGTCGTCGAACACCAGTGGCAGGAAATGCCGGTCGCCGTCCCACAGCGGCAACTGCATGATGTCCGCCACCGGCACCCATTCCAGCGTGCCTTCCGGATTGCTGGCATGGGGCGTGCCGGAATATCCGGTGATCACGAACAGGAAACCCAGCCAGTCTTCGCCGTTCTTGCCGAAACCCGGCCAGCTGATGGTGCCGCGCAGCGACAGGGTGTCGCATTCGATGCCGGCTTCCTCATGGATCTCACGCCGCATTCCCGCGACCACGTCCTCGTCGCGCTCGATCTTGCCGCCCAGTCCGTTGTACTTGCCCAGGTGCTGGTCGTCGGGCCGCGCGTTGCGGTGGATCAGCAGGACCTGCGAGCGGTCGGGCGAAAGCACGTAACCTAGGGTGGCGACGATGGGGGTGTAAGGCATGAGGGAATTCCGGGAAAACAGAATCGCATTCTAAATGGGTGCGCCGACAATGCCCGTGTAGGAGCGACGCAAGTCGCGAAGGTGATACGTCATCCTGTGCGGAATGCAGCGATCCGCGCGTGATTCTGGGGTTACCGATATCAAAGGTGTTGGGTTTTCTGGATTTCGCGACTTGCGTCGCTCCTACATCCCTACGCCGCACCTACATCGCTCGTGCCGCCAGCAACCGGTCCAGCACCGATTTCAATGCCAGCGGTCGCACCGGCTTGGCCAGCAACGGCAGGCCTGCTTCCTGCACCGTGTGGCGCACCGCTTCGGTCTGGTCGGCGCTCAGGATCAGGCACGGCCTGGCGCCGAATCTCTGCGCCAGTCGCTGCGCCACCAACACTCCGGTATCGCCATCGTCCAGGTGGTAATCGAACAGCCACAGGTCGGTCTCGCCGTTTTCCAGCGCAGTCACGGCCTCCGCACCATCCTGCGCCACCGACACCGTGCTGCCCCATCCCACCAGTACCTGCCGGAGCGCATCCAGCGCTATCGGGTCGTTGTCGAGCGCAAGCACGCGCCGCCCCGACAAGCCAGCCTTGCCCAGGGCCGGCGACGCGCTGGAATGCGGCAGTTCCGTCATGGACAACTCCACTCTGGGCAACTCCACCGCGAACATCGCTCCCTTGCCCGGCCTGCTGCGCACCGACAACGGCGCATGCAGCAGGTGCGCGATGCGATCGGCGATCGACAAACCAAGACCGAGTCCCTGCCCGCCGACATCTTCGCCGCGACGGAATTCCTCGAAGATCACCTGCTGGTCGACCAGGGCGATGCCCGGCCCGGTGTCATGCACCTCAACACGCAAACCGCGCTCCGTGCGACGCACACCGAACAGGATTCCACCCGATGGCGTATAGCGCACCGCATTGGCCAGGAAGTTCTGCAGGATCCGCCGCAGCAACTGCGGATCGGTATGCACCCAGGTGCGGGTGGCGACGAACGCGAACGACAGCCCATGCTCGCCGGCCAGCGCGCGGAATTCCGACGCCAGCGGCTCCAGCACTTCGCCCAGCGGGAAATCGCGCGGCTCCGGCACCAGCCCGCCCGCCTCCAGCCGCGACATGTCCAGCAAGCCGGTCAACAGGTCGGTGGTCGAATCCAGCGCGCCACGGATCTGCTGCACCGATTCGCGCTGCCGCGCATCGGCCAGTTGCTGCGACAGCGCATCGGTGAACAGGTGCGCGGCGTGCAGCGGTTGCAGCAGGTCGTGGCCGATCGCGGTGAGGAAGCGGCTCTTGGCGTCGTTGGCGTGCTCGGCCTCGCGCTTGGCGGTTTCCAGCAAGGCGGTGCGATCGACCACGCGCTGCTCCAGGGTCTCGTTGGCCTGCTTGAGCTCGCGTTCCGCCAGCCGCGAGGCGGTGATGTCGGTATAGGTGGCGACGAAGCCGCCGCCGGGCATCGGATTGCCGCGAATCTCAACCACGCTGCCATCGGGGAACACGCGCTCGGTCAGGTGCGGCGTGCCGGCGCGCATGAAGGCCAGGCGGCGCTGCAAGGCGGCCTCGTCCGAACCGCGATGCGGCATCCGTTGCAGGGACCAGCGGGTCAGTTCGGCGATCGAGCGGCCGACCTGCAGCAACTCACCGGGAAAGCCGAACAGTTCCACGTAGCGGCGGTTCCACGCGACCAGGCGCTGTTCGCGATCGACCACGCTGATGCCCTGGCTCATGTTCTGCAGCGCCGCTTCCAGCACCTGCTGGTTGAACCGCAGGTCCTGCGAGGCCTCACCGACTATCGCCGCGACCGCATCCAGTTCGCCGCCTTCGCGCCGCGCCGCATTCAGCAGCAGGCGTGCGGAGGCGGAACCGAGCACCGCGGAGAGCTCTCGTTCCAGCCCCGACTCGATCGATGCGGGAACCGGTCCCTGTACCGGAGCGCCTGCCAGCAACTGCTCGACACGTTCGCGGGCGAGGAAACGCAGACCGGCGTCGCTCAGTGCCTGCCGGTCCAGGCTGCGACCCGCGCGATGCGGAGTTTCCCGGCGCCAGGCGGTGGCCATGAAAGTCGCCACGATGCCGGTGAACAGGCTGGCCCCGACCGCACGGCCGAGCGGACTCCAGCCAGTCAGTCCGAACAGCCCTTGCGGCGAAAGCCAGGCCTGCCCGAACGGGCCGGCGCTCATCCACGCCGGTTCGTTGCCGGAGATCGCCGCGGCCATTGGCATCAACATCACCCAGGCCCAGACGAAAAACGCAGCGACCACGCCCACGATCGCAGCGCGTGGCGGCGTCTGCGGCCGCCACACGGCGAAACCCAGCGCCGGCGCCAGCGTGGCGAGTGCGGAAAACGAAACCGCACCGATATCGGCCAGCGCATCGTTGCCGCTGTCCAGGCGGCTGTACGCCCAGGCCAGCAGCATGATCGCGAGGATGCCGCCGCGCCGCAGCAACAGCAGGTCGCCGCGACGGTCGCCGCCCTTGTCGCGCGACCACGCGCCACGCAACAGGCCCGGCGCGAACCAGTGGTTGCCGATCATCAGGCTCAAGGTCAGGGTGCTGACCACGACCATGCCGGTGGCCGCGCTCAATCCGCCGAGGAACGCGAACAGGGCCACGCCTTCGTGTCCCTGCGAAAACGGCAAGGCCAGCGCGTACATGTCCGACGGAACGCCGCTGCCAAGCAGCGCGGTCCCGGCGCGCGCCAGCGGCAGCGCCGGCAGGGCGATCAGTATCAGGTACAGCGGGAACAGCCAGCGCGCGGTGCGCACGTCGCGGTCGTCGCGGCATTCCACCACGCCGACATGGAACTGGTGCGGCAGGATGAACATGGCCAACGCGCCGAGCAGCACCAGCGGGGCGAAGCCGCCGACCGGCGTCGCGGACGTGATCGGCAAGGCGGCCGCTGGCATGGATTTCAAGCCGAACCAGACGAATGCGCCCAGCGCCAGCATCGCCACCAGCTTGAACAGCGACTCGAACGCCATCGCCAGCACCAGGCCGCGGTTGTGCTCGGCCGCGTTCGCGCGGCGGGTACCGAACAGCATCGCGAACAGGGCCATGGCCAGGGCCACGTACAGCGCACTGTCGCGCCACGCAGGCACCGCTTCCATCGCATCGCCCGCCTCCACCGTCAGCGTGGCGAAGCTCATTGCGATCGCCTTCAACTGCAGGGCGATATAGGGAATCAGGCCGAGCACGGCGACCAGGGTCACCGTCGCCGCCAGCCACGCATCCTTGCCCAGGCGCGTGGCGATCAGGTCGGCCAGCGAGGTCGCGTTGGTCTCCCGCGCCAGCTTCACCAGCCGGATCATGAAAGCCACCGCCAATCCGTAGAACAGGATCGCGCCGAGGAAGGTCGGCGGCAGCGGCCAGCCGTAGCGCGCGGCCTGGGTGACGGTGCCGTAGAAGGTCCAGGAAGTGCAGTGCACGGCCAGCGACAGCGAATACACATGCCGCCAGTGCCGCGCGAAGATCGTGGGATGGCGTTCGCCGTACAGCGCGGTGCCGAACATGAGTCCGAGCCAGACCACGCTGGCGAAGGCGACGGTCCAGAAGCTCAGCATGCGGTGGCGTGATCAGTGGGCAAGGTCATGGTCGTTCTGGCGAAGCGCATGCAAGCGGGCGACCCGGCTCTACGGATTCCATGAAGCATAACGCAGCAGCGGG
>JBOHXX010000204.1:0-6197 GCA_050737675.1 Pseudoxanthomonas sp. | reverse complement strand
GCCGAAACCGCCTTCGGGCGGTTTCAATGGCTGCTGGCTCGAAAACAGGGGCCAGTGCCAATAAAACCACCCCTTCGATGGGCGGCTCGACAGAATTGCAGAGGCCCACGACACATCGTCCGCTTTGGGTCGAGAGCGGACACTGCTGTGAAGTAGCACGCTGGCACTCCCTGAAGCTGGGAGTTCGCCATGGCTATCAAAAGCAGATACTGCCGAGTGCCTTGGAACAAGGACAAGGTCGTCGGGCAGAAGGCACCACTGAAGCTGCGGGAGATATGGGCGGTCCGCGTCCGGCTGCAGCTTTGCAACAACCTCAGAGACCTAGCCCTGTTCAATCTCGCAATCGATTCGAAACTCCGCGCCTGTGATCTTTGAGCCCTCCGCGTCGGTGACATCGCACACGATAATCACGTCAACTCCCGTGCGGTGGTAGTGCAAGGAAAGACGCGGCGGCCTGTGCAGTTCGAGATCACTGAGATGACCAGCCAAGCCGTGCAGGCCCGGATTCGCAACGCCGACGGCAAACGGTCACGCTTCCTGTTCCCAGGCCGGGTTGCGGAATCACCACGCCTTTTTGCTAGGCGGTACGCGAGAAATCGGCCGGCGGTGGGCGCAAGAAGTCCGGACTTGAGACGGCCGCCAACGGTACCCGCAGGATGCGCTGCACTAAGGCCTCACTGATCTACCGGCCCGCAAGGAATTTTTTAGGGGGCTACACCAGATGTTATCGGCCGACGGCGATCCGACCAAGGACAACCTCGCAGCAATTCTCGGCGCCACGCACAGCGCCTTGCACGAAGACATGAAGGTGTCTACCGTTCTGGCTGCCTGACTTTAGTGGCATGATCGCTGCACGGATGCCGGGGGAGGCATGAGCCAGTTCGCATTTCTTGAAGGGGAATGGCCGGAGATCGCGCAGGCGGCCATGCGTGCTGAGGGCTTGGCGCGTTCCGACGCGCGCGCTGCCTGTTTCTATGCGCGGCGCAGCATCGAGTTGGCCGTGACGTGGCTGTACCGCAACGACCCAGCCTTGCGCCTGCCCTATCAGGATCATCTTTCCGCACTGATCCATGAGTCCACCTTTCGCGACCTCGTGGGGCCGGTCGTGCTGACCAAGCTCAAGCTTTTGAAGGATCTGGGCAACCTCGCCGTGCATACCACCAAGCCAGTCGGCGAACGAGACGCCGTTGGCGCAGTGCGAGAGCTGTTCCATGTCAGCTATTGGTTGGCCCGGACCTATGGCCGCCGTGGACGCCCAGAACCCGGCATGGGCTTTCGGACAGACTTACTGCCCGCCCCGCAAAATCTTGCCCAGATCCAGGCGCAAGAGCTTCAACGCAAGGCCGAGCAGTTGCTGGCCGAACGCGACACCCAGCTCGCCGAACTTCTGAGCGGCCGCGCATCGCAGGACGCCGAGTTGCAGCGATTGCGCGCCGAGGTCGAAGCGATCCGGCACAGCAACACGGCGCTGCCCGACACGCACGACTATTCCGAGGCCCAAACCCGTACAGCTTTCATCGACCTGCTGTTGAAGGAAGCCGGCTGGGCTCTGGACCAGCCACACGATCGCGAATACCCGGTCACTGGCATGCCCAGCACCAGCGGCGAAGGTTTCGTTGACTACGTGCTATGGGGCGGCGATGGCAAGCCGCTGGCCGTGGTGGAGGCCAAGAAAACCACGGTGGACGCGCGCGTTGGCCAGCAGCAGGCCAAGTTGTACGCCGACTGCCTGGAAACCCAATATGACCAGCGCCCGGTCATTTACTACACCAACGGCTACGAGCACTGGCTTTGGGACGATCACACCCATCCACCGCGCGCCGTACAGGG
This sequence comes from Pseudoxanthomonas sp., assembly GCA_050737675.1. Taxonomy (GTDB): domain Bacteria; phylum Pseudomonadota; class Gammaproteobacteria; order Xanthomonadales; family Xanthomonadaceae; genus Pseudoxanthomonas_A. The sequence continues at coordinate 4,367 of JBOHXX010000204.1, read as the reverse complement.
CTTCAATAAGCGTGCCGAGCTGGAACTAATGGTGCAGCGACGTGAAAGTCGCCAGCCTCTGGCTGACCAGCGGATCGACCCAGAGATTGCAGGCCGCCCCTACCAGAGTCGCGCCATCCGCCGAATTGCCGAGTCGTTCGAACGCGACCGTAACCGCCGCGCCTTGCTGGTGATGGCCACCGGAGCCGGCAAGACGCGCACGGTGATTGCGTTGTCGGACCTGCTGCTGCGCGCAGGCTGGGCCAAGCGGGTGCTTTTCCTGGCTGACCGTGTTGCCCTCGTGAACCAAGCCGCCAAGGAGTTTCGCAAGCACCTGCCCTCAGTGACGACGGTCAACCTGGTAACGGACAAGGAGACCGAAGGGCGCGTGTTCGTCTCGACCTACCCGACAATGATGCGGATGATCGACGAAACGCTGGATGGCCAACGGCGTTTCAGCGTCGGCCACTTCGATCTGGTGGTGATCGACGAGGCGCATCGTTCGGTGTATCGCAAGTACGGCGCGATCTTCGACTACTTCGATTCCTTGCTGGTCGGCTTGACTGCCACCCCGCGCGGCGAGGTCGACCGCAATACCTATCGACTTTTCCATCTGGAACCTGGCGTACCAACGGATGTCTACGACATCGAGGACGCCGTGCGTGACGGGTATCTGGTACCTCCCAAAGCGGTGTCCGTCCCCTTGAGGTTCCAACGCCAGGGCATCCAGAAGTATGCGGATCTTTCGGAGGAGGAGAAGGAGCAGTGGGACGCTCTCGACTGGCCAGAGGAAGAGGATGGCGAGGAGCGTGTGTCAGTCGACTCCGAGGAGGTCAATCGGTGGCTTTTCAACACCGATACCGTGGACAAGGCACTCAAGCACCTGATGACCTACGGTCTGATGGTCGACGATGGCGAGCGGCTGGCCAAGACGATCATCTTCGCCAAGAACCAGCGCCACGCCGAGTTCATCGAAGAGCGATTCAACCTGCACTACCCTCACCTCAAGGGCCAGTTCGCTCGAATCATTACTTTCAAGGTTAAGTACGCGCAAAGTCTGATTGATGATTTCTCCAAGCCGAACGATCCACCTCATATCGCCGTGTCGGTGGATATGCTCGATACCGGCATCGACGTGCCTGAAGTCGCCAATCTAGTGTTCTTCAAGATGGTTCGCTCGAAGACCAAGTTCTGGCAGATGGTCGGTCGCGGCACCCGCCTTCGCCCGGATCTGTTTGGACCAGGCAAGCACAAGACTGAATTCCAGATCTTCGACTTCTGCGGAAACTTGGAATATTTCGGGCTGGATCCACAGTCTGCTGATGCTTCAATTGCCCGTTCTCTGTCGGAGCGGCTGTTCAGCGTTCGCATCGACTTGATAGGGGCGCTGGACGAGATGTTTGCCACACGTACCGGCGACGGTGCCGTAGGCTCGGCTTCCGACCTTCGCGACGCGCTTGCCGGCCACCTACGCACCCAGGTCGCCGGCATGAGCGAGGACAATTTCCTGGTTCGCCCTCATTTGCGACTCGTGGAGCGATATAGGGAGCCTGACGCTTGGAATCAACTCGCCGACGACGATGACGTGCACATGCTCGGCAAGTTACCCACCGCCGTCATGGACAAGGACGTGGCAGCCAAACAGTTCGACGGACTGATGCTGAAACTCCAGCTCGCTGTCGTCATCGGGCGCAAAGGCATCCCACTGCTTGAACAAGCCTGGCCCATGAAGGAGAAAGCGCAGAAGGCTGTTTTTGCGGAAGCAGGGCTCTGGGACTGGTTTCGCGGCTTCATGCGGCTACGCAGCAAGCTACTGCAGGCGACCGAACCGTTGCTCGGGATGGCTAGCATCCCGACCGTGCGTGTGGCCCTGCCCCTGATTGAAGAACTGCAGACCGCTGAATGGTGGTTCGGCGTGAACGCGCCAATACTGGACGACGTCCGCAAGCGCCTGCGTGGCTTGATGTCCCTCGTCGAGGCCCCGGAACGCAAGGTGGTCTATTCGGATTTCATCGACGAGATCGGAGATAGCAAGGAGATCGGGCTGCCGGGCTTCACCGACGCGGTGGACTACAAGAAATTCAGGGTCAAGGCGCAGCAGTTCCTGCGCGAGAACGAAGGCCACCTGACGATCCATCGTTTGCGGCACAACGAGCCCCTTACCCCGCTGGACCTGCAGGAACTGGAGCGGATGCTTGTAGCCGCGGGTATTGGTTCTGAGGCCGATCTGCAGCGTGCCAAGGAAGAATCGAAAGGCTTGGGGATGTTCGTGCGCTCATTGATCGGCATGGACAGGGAGGCGGCCAAGCAGGCATTCGGAGATTTCCAGGCAAGTCGAATGCTAAGCGGCGACCAACTGGAGTTCATTAACCTTATCGTGGACCACTTGGCGAATGAGGGGCAGATCGAAGCGTCGGCGCTCTACAGTGCGCCCTTCACTGACCTTCATCCCTCGGGCGCAGCAGGAATCTTTGATTCGGTCGCTCAAGGCCAGATCCAAAGCATCCTGAAACTGGTTGAGCAGCGCGCAGCAGCCTGATTCGGTAGGCAGGAGCACCATGGGCCAGGTGCTTGGAACAAGATCAAGCAGGGCTGCGCTGACGGTAAGTTTGGCGGTAACACGCAAATGAGGATGCAGTCATTCCGCGCAGTTGCTTGGTTTCAAGGCGCAATTCGATAGACCCCATCCCACCATCCACCCGTCTCAGGACGGCTCAGGAAAGGCCGGAAACCCCCATAAAACAGGGCTTCCGGCCTTTTTTGTGTCTAGCCCCGTCTAACCCCGGCTATTGCATTCTGGGGGCACGTGGGGGCATGGTTGGGGGCATCCGGCCTATCTGGCCGACTGGATGCCCCCAGATGCCCCTCTCCGACCTGGTAATCCGCAAAGCCTAAAGCCACCGACAAAACGCAGCGCTTGTTCGACGGTGGCGGGTTGTATCTGGAGGTCACGCCAGCCGGCGGAAAGCTCTGGCGGCAGAAGTACCGCATCGCGGGCAAGGAGAAGCGCCTGGCGCACGGCACCTATCCCGAGGTCACGCTGGCACTGGCCAGAGAGCGCCGCGATGCTGCGCGCCGACTGCTGGCCGCTGGCGTGGATCCAGGCGAACACCGGCGCGCTGAGAAGATCGCCGGCGCCGATCGCGCCGCCAATAGCTTCGAAGTGGTCGCGCGTGAATGGCTGGGCAAGCGCGATTGGGTCGCGAGCTACAAGGTCAAGGTCGAGGCCTGGCTGGTCAATGACGTCTTCCCCTGGATCGGCAACCGGCCCATTGCCGAAATCACCGCTCCCGAGTTTCTGCGCATGGTCCGCCGCATCGAGGCCCGCGGCGCTGTCGAATCCGCGCATCGCGTCCTGCAGAACTGCGGCCAGGTCATGCGCTACGCCATTGCCACCGGCCGCGCTGACCGCAACCCGGTCACCGACCTGAAGGGCGCCCTCGCCTCGCCCGTCGAGAACCACCATGCGGCCATCACCGACGTCGACGGCATCGGCGCCCTGCTGCGTGCGATAGACGGCTACAAGGGCAGCCACACCACCCGCTGCGCGCTGCAACTGGCGCCGCTGGTGTTCGTGCGCCCTGGGGAGCTCCGGCAGGCCGAATGGGCGGAGATCGACCTGGAGGCCGCCGAGTGGAATATCCCAGCCACCAAGATGAAGATGCGCCAGCCGCACCTGGTCCCGCTGTCGAAGCAGGCCGTGGCCATCCTGGAGGAAATGCAGCCCCTCAGTGGGCGCTTCCAGTACGTCTTCCCGGGCGGCCGTAGTCCCAAGCGTCCGATGAGCGACAACGGCCTCACCGCGGCGCTGCGGCGCATGGGATACGAGGTGGGCACGATGACCGTGCACGGCTTCCGCGCGATGGCGCGCACCGTCCTGGATGAAGTGCTGCACTACCGGCCCGACTACATCGAGCACCAGCTGGCGCATGCCGTGAAGGATCCGAACGGCCGCGCCTACAACCGCACCTCACACCTGCCCGAGCGCCGCAAGATGATGCAGGCCTGGGCGGACTACCTGGATCGCCGGCGCGTCGACACTGGCAAGGTCCTGGAGTTCAAGAAATCCGGCACCCGCCGGTAAAGCGGCAGGCAGGGTGATTCGAGCACCCTGCCCGCCTTCCACAACCGTTCGAAGGAGAACGATCATGGCAAAGCAGAGTAACAAACGGGATGAACAATTGGCCGTGGACCTGTCCACTGCGATGGGCATGCTGGACAACGCCCGCGTGATGGCGAGGCTGGCAATGAAAGCCGAAGGCCTGAGCGCCGATGAGGCGAGAACCGCGTTTCAGCAAATGCAGACCATCATGGATGACGTGCACAACGAGATCGATGTCGTCCGCGAAACGCTGGAGGCATGATCATGGCAAACAAAGGCATAGCGG
>JBOHXX010000203.1:0-6278 GCA_050737675.1 Pseudoxanthomonas sp. | reverse complement strand
CCCCATGGGCGCGAGCTCTTCGATCCGATCACGAAAGACCCAAGAGCTCGCGCCCATGGGACGCTCCTACGACAAAGGATTGGCGCTCCGTTTAGAGGTCGCCGACCACATCCACACCCTTGCCCGGCGTGTACTTGAATGTGCCGGCGGCGAAGGCGGGATTGCGCTTCCAACCACTGAAACTGATCCTGGTGTTCTGGCCCACGGCATCCAGCACTTCCATGCGGGTCAATCCGCCGTCGCCGAATCCCAGGCGCGCCGACTGGAAGCTGGCGTCGCCTTCGTTCTTCGGCGTCAGCGTCAGCCACTGCAGGCCGTCGATGCTGCCGGATTCGGTGACATTGAACTGCTGGTCCAGCTTGGCCGGGTCGATCAATGCGGAAAGCGGGCTGTTCTGTTCTTCGCTGCCCTGTCCGCGCACGGTGACCTGCTGCAGGTCGGGATCGTAGACCCAGACTTTCTTGCCATCGGCCACGATCAGTTGCGGGTAAGGCTTGGCGTATTCCCAACGGAACAGTCGCGGTGCGGACAAGGCCACGCGGCCGCTGGAGGTCTCCTTGAGCTTGCCTTTGGCGTCGTAAACCTGTTGGGTGAACTGGCCGTCGAGGCCCTTCAACCCCGAGGTAAAGGACTTCAAATTGTCACGGGCACCAGCGATGGCAGTGCCGGTCAGCAACACGGCGCCCAGGGCGATCAGGCGGAATGACTGTTTCATGGAAAGTCCTTGGAATAAGGCAGGCCGACAGTGTCGCGGGCCGAAGCTGAACACGTACCGATCACCCCGGGCACAGGCTGAACCTTCAACGTCCGGCGTCCAAGGATACCTGCGCGTTGCCCAGGTCGCCGTACACGATCTGCGCACGGAAGCCGCGCCTCACGTACTGGTATAGATCGCGGAATGCCGGGTAGTCGGCTGGTTGGCACAACTGGTCGGGGCCATGGATCGCCTTCAGGCTGAGTCGATGGGTGGCGATGACCTGCTGCCCTTCCCTCTTCCAAGTAGCTTCGTACTCGCCGGCGGCATTGCCAAAGCGGCTGCTGCGCGGGATGGCGATGATCGGCACGCTCGCGGGGAATTCCAACGTATAGGTTTCCTCGCGCAGGCTGTCGTTGCAATAGAACGGGACGGCATTGGTTTCGCTGGAAGCGGTGGCGTAGATGCCGCGCATGGATTCGGCACCCGGCGGATCCGGCAGGATCATGCCGCCGACCACGCTGAAATCGACGTAGTCGGTGGCCTTGAAATCGAACGAATAACCGAAGGGACGGTCGAGGTCGTCGACGTCGCCCTGCAGTTTCAAGCGACCCACGCCGTTGAAGCCGGAGCCGGACATGATCGACTCCTCGATGCGGGCACGGTTCTGCGAAGTCAGTTGCGAGAACGCGCCGCGCAGGCCGATTTCACCGGAGGCGCCGCTGTCCTGCAGCGTGTGTCCGCTGACATCGCCATTGGCGCTGAAGGTGTAGAAGCTCTCGGCCTTGTAGGCGCTGACGCGTGGATCGTTGGCCGGCGTGCGCGCGATCGCGCCGTCCACGGTATGCACCACGGGTGCGCCCAGATCGCTGGCGGGCAATTGGCCGAAACGCGCATAGGGACTGGTGGAATCCAGGTACAGGTCGAATTCCGGCAGGTAGTTGATGGCGTGGTTGAAGCGCCCCAGCACCGCGATCCGCGGCAGGGTCGGTCCGCCACCGGCGCCGATCAATACCGGTGTGCTGGCGATGCCCTTGGCCGCGAGCAAGGCTTCCAGGATCACGGTGTGATCCTTGCAGTCTCCATAACGGTTGCCGAGGATGCTGTCGGCGGTGTTCGGTTCCAGGCCGCCATTACCCAGGTAGACGGCTACGTAACGGATGTTCTTCGCCACCCATTCGTAGATCGCCTTGGCTTGTTCGCGGCGCCCGCCAATGCCCTGGGTGATTTCGTCGGCGCGTGTCTGGACCATCGGCGTGACCTTTGCCGCTTCCGCGCCTTTCAGCTGATAGGCGCGACCCATCGCCGAGAAATCGGGATAGGTGCTGGCCATGATCGTCGGGCCATATTCCCAGCCGGCAGCGGTCCAGTTCTGGTTCTGCATCGGCGTCTTGCGACTGTAGGACCACGACCAGCGTGCGCTGTCGCTTTCGATCTCGGGGTGGTCGCTGCCCTGCATGTCGCGCGTGTAGAGATGCATCGGCAGGCGCTTCGGCGCGGTCAGGGTGATCTTCGCATCGTCGTACTGGGTGAACGGACTCAGGTTCTCCCAAAGGTTGAAGTACCCGGGGAAAAACGGAATGTTCTGGGCCTGTCGGGTGCGATAGACCAGTCGCGTGCCCGGCGACAGGTTGGGGAACACGATGACCTTGACCTTACGGTCGGCATACATCGCCGCTGACGCGCTGGAATAGCTTTCCTGGGTGTAGATCTTGTCGGCGGGCACGTCATGGCGGGTGCCGTCCGGCGTCAGCGTGTACGCGGCCAGCACTTCAAGCGTTTCCATCTTCTCGCTGTAGCCCAGGCGCACCTGGCTGAAGTTGTCCACGCCGGCCTTGGTCTTGATCAGGATCTCGTATTCGCTGGTCTCGACGCTGGTGGCGTCGGCCTTCACTTCGTAATCGGCGCGATAGCGGACGAAGCTGAAGCTGTTGGTGGGTTCCAGGGCGCTGGCGGTTTCCTGTGGAGCGATGTCGGCCGCTTGGGTCTTTGCGGCCTGCTGCGCATGCGCATCGACAACATACACGTCGGCAAACAGTCCCAAGGCCAGCAGCAGTACTGCGATCTGTCGCATTCTGTTCCTCATGTCGGTCTGTAGGAGCGCCCCATGGGCGCGAGCTTTTCTTTCAGATCGCCGGAGCGTTGGGAAAAGCTCGCGCCCATGGGGCGCTCCTGCGGTGGAATGACGGCGTCAATTACGCGGCGGAGGCGGCGCCAATACACTGCGATCGCCATTGTGCTCAGGCGGTGTCACTACTCCTGCGGCTTCCATGGCTTCCACCAATCGCGCGGCGCGGTTGTAGCCGATCTTCAGGCGGCGTTGCACGCCCGAGATGGAGGCGCGGCGGGTTTCGGTGACGATGCGTACCGCCTCGTCGTAAAGCGGGTCGCTTTCCGCGTCGCCCGATCCGGCGGCGGCTTCCGGTAGGCCGGTGGCGCCGACCACGGTGCCGTCGCCCATGGTCTGGATTTCCTCGAGCACGCCTTCTATGTAGTCGGCCTTGCCGGTGGCTTTCAGGTGCTCGACCACGCGATGCACTTCCTCGTCACTGACGAAGGCGCCGTGGATGCGCTCCGGCATGGCCGTTCCCGGCGGCAGGTACAGCATGTCGCCCATGCCCAGCAGCGTTTCCGCGCCGGACTGGTCGAGGATCGTGCGCGAATCGATCTTGCTGGAAACCTGGAACGCGATCCGGGTGGGGATGTTGGCCTTGATCAGGCCGGTGATCACGTCAACCGACGGACGCTGGGTGGCCAGGATCAGGTGCATGCCGGCGGCGCGGGATTTCTGCGCCAGGCGTGCGATCAGTTCCTCCACCTTCTTGCCGACGATCATCATCATGTCGGCGAATTCGTCGATGAAGATGACGATGAAAGGCAGCGTTTCCAGCGGCATTGGCGCATCGCCCAAGTCCGCAAATCCAGTGTTGGAGCCGGGCTTGAACAGCGGATCCATCAACGGCTGGCCTGCGTCCTGCGCGTCCTTCACCTTCTTGTTGAAGCCCCCCAGGTTGCGCACGCCGACCGCGCTCATCAGCTTGTAGCGGCGCTCCATTTCCGCCACGCACCAGCGCAGGCCGTTGGCGGCTTCCTTCATGTCGGTGACCACCGGCGCCAGCAGGTGCGGGATGCCCTGGTAGACCGACAGTTCCAGCATCTTCGGGTCGATCATCAGGATGCGCACATCCTTGGCGCTGGCCTTGTACAGCAGGCTCAGGACCATGGCGTTCACGGCCACGGATTTGCCCGAACCAGTCGTACCCGCAACCAGCAAGTGCGGCATGCGCTGCAGGTCGGCGACCGTCGGCCGGCCGGCGATGTCCTTGCCGAGTGCGATCGTCAACGGACTCGGCGACTTGTCGTATTCCTTGGAGCGCAGCAGCTCGCTCAGGTAGATCATTTCGCGGCTGGTGTTGGGGATTTCCAGGCCGATCACCGACTTGCCGGGAATCACGTCGACCACGCGCACCGACTTCACGCTGAGGCCGCGGGCGATGTCCTTGTCCAGCGAATTGACCTGGCTGACCTTGACCCCGGGTGCCGGCTCCATCTCGAAGCGGGTGATGACCGGGCCGGGATAGGCGCCGACCACTTGCACGTCGATGCGGAAATCCTTGAGCTTGAATTCGATCTGGCGCGACAGGGTTTCCAGGGTTTCCTCGGAATAGCCCCGGGTCTGCGGCTTGGGGTCGTCCAGCAGCGACAGCGGCGGAATGCCGGATTCATCGCCGCCGGTGCCATGGAACAGCGGGATCTGCTGTTCGCGCTTGGCCCGGTCGCTCTTCTCGATGACCGGCGCCGGTGGCGGTTCGATGTGCACGGGTTCGCGCCGTGCGCGCTTGACTGCTTCGACCTTGCGCACTTCCTCGCGTTCCTCGCGCAGCACGCGGCTCTGTTGCCACTCGGCGGCCTGGTGGGTGCCGCGCCGGAACAGGTCCGGCAGTGCCAGCACGCCCTTGCCGATGCGCTCCATCACCGCGAACCACGACAGGCCGGTGGCCAGGGTCACCGAGACCAGGAACAGGGCCAGCAGGAACAGGTTGCCGCCCAGGCTGCCGAACAGGCTGTTGAGCGACCCGCCGACCAGGCGTCCGAGGATGCCACCGGGTCCTGCCGAGAAATCGGCGGCCGGCAGGTCGCGCATGAACAACAGGCCGGTCGACGAAATCAGGAAGCCGACCATGCCGATGAGGCGCAGCGCAGGGCCCAGGTCGGCTTCACCATCGCCATCGGTATCCATGCCGAACAGTGCGATCCAGGCGACCACGCCGAGCATGATCGGCAACAGGAAGGCCACGTAGCCGCACAGGTAGAGCAGCATGTCCGCGGTCCACGCCCCTACTCGCCCGCCCAGGTTGTGGATCGGCGCGGTCAGGCTGGTGGATTGCGACCAACTGGGGTCATCAGGCGAATAAGTGAAGAGACTCGCCAGCAGGTAAAGCAGCAAGGGTGCGATGGCGATCAGCGCAAGGTCGCGCCACAGGCGCTGGCGACGTGGATTGGCCACCGACGCCTGCTTGCGGGCGGCCGAATTGGCGCCCTTGGCTTTGGAAGTTTCCGGAAGCTGCTTTGCCACCTATAGCCCAGACCTTAAGAATGCCGCGTTAGTCTTTGATAATAAACGAATCTGGGGAGGATTTGCGCAATAACAGCAATATTGTAATGCCGTTGGACACTGCAAGACGCTCCGTGGATTCCATCCGTCGCAAGCCTGCCAGATCACGCCATTGGCGGCGGATGGTAATCGGGAGGAACACGGTTCGACAGACTCATGGCGACAGGGTGTGATCCGGGCGCCCGCAAGCGATACGCACCAGCGCATTCCATCCGGCGCCTTGATTCAACTGCGCCCCACCGCCACTCTATGTGCCTTCGATGACGATGCGAAAACGCATCCGCATCGCCTTCCCCACCACCATTTTGAGTATACATGAGCGCTACTTCCGCCAATTCGTCCAAGCACTGCCGCCTGTTGATCCTGGGCTCCGGCCCCGCCGGCTGGACCGCCGCCGTGTATGCGGCGCGCGCGAACCTGAAACCTGTCCTGATCACCGGCCTGCAGCAGGGTGGCCAGCTGATGACCACGACGGAAGTGGACAACTGGCCGGGCGACGCCCATGGGCTGATGGGGCCGGACCTGATGACCCGGATGCAGGCCCATGCCGAGCGCTTTGATACCGAGGTGATTTTCGACCATATCCACACCGTCGACCTGGCCCAGCGTCCGTTCAAGCTGATCGGCGACAACGGCGAGTACACCGCCGATGCGCTGGTGATCGCCACCGGCGCCACGGCCAAGTACCTGGGCCTGGAATCCGAGGAAGCCTTCAAGGGTCGTGGCGTCTCCGCCTGCGCTACTTGCGACGGATTCTTCTATCGCGACCAGGACGTGGTCGTGGTCGGCGGCGGCAACACCGCGGTCGAGGAAGCGCTGTACCTGTCCAACATCGCCCGCAAGGTCTACCTGGTCCACCGCCGAGACAACCTGCGCGCCGAGAAGATCATGCAGGACAAGCTGTTCGCCAAGGTCCAGGCCGGCAAGATCGAGCTGGTCTGGCACCACGCCATCGACGAAGTGCTGGGC
>JBOHXX010000202.1:0-6289 GCA_050737675.1 Pseudoxanthomonas sp. | reverse complement strand
CCACGTCCAGGTTTACCGACAGCGTGGTTTCGCCCGGCGACACCGAAGTGGACTCCGCACGATCCATGGACTTGGCCATCGCCATCATCGGCATCGGCCGGAAACCGCCGCCACTGCCTTCGGAAATGCTGACGATGCGGCGCACGCGCAGGCCCAGCGATTTGGCGTAGGTCTCGGCGCGGGCCTGGGCTTTCTTCAACGCGGCCAGGCGGGCTTCGTCGTAGACCGGTTCGGGCTGGTCGATCTCGAAACTCGGGCCGTTGATCTGGTTGCTGCCCTGTGCGGCCAACGCGTCCAGCACCTTGCCCAGCTTGGCGATGTCGCGGACCTTCAGGTTGACTGTATTGCTGGCCTGGAAACCAGTGATCTTCGGCGCCTCGTTCTCCACGTAACGGTATTGCGGGCTCAGGTTGATACCGCTGGTCTGGATGTCCTTTTCGGCGATCCCGGCGGCCTTGATGGCTTCCATCACCTTGGCCATCTGCTCGGCGTTCTGGCGCATGGCCGCATTGCCGTCCACCGCCTGGGTGACCACGCCGGCGGAAATCGTCGCCACGTCCGGTACCCGGGAAGCTTCCGCACTGGCGGAAACCGAAAGCAGGGTGCCGTCGGTGGGGATCGCATAGGCGGCGTTCTGGGCGTGGGCGGTCATGGCGGTGGTTCCAAGGGCAAGGGACAGGGCGAGCAGCAACGGGCGGAATGGATGGGTACGCATGGGGTTCTCCTTGAATGCGAGGGAGCGTCGGTGGGCCTGGCCGCAAAAGCGCGGGTCAGGTTGTTCGGACAAGCATGAACGCGTTGTGAGCTGCATCGGGGTTCCAGATACCGGGATGGCCTGAGCGGTCATTCAGTCAGCATGCGCAGGGTATCCTTCCTGAATGTTGTATCTCGCATCCAAATCGCCCCGCCGGGCAGAGTTGCTGGCCCGTCTGGGGGTGGATTTCGGCGTGCTCGACCTGGACATCCCCGAACAGCGTCAGCCCGGTGAACCGGCCGAAGAATACGTGCGCCGGGTGGCCCGGGAAAAGGCCGGCGCCGGGCTGTTGACGGTCATGGCCGTGCCCAATGCCATCGTCCTGGGAGCGGATACCGAGGTGATCCTGGACGATGAAGTGTTCGGCAAGCCGCGCGATGCCGAAGATGCCGCGGCCATGCTCAGGCGCCTGTCCGGGCGCACCCATCACGCGGTGACCGCGGTTTCGCTGGTCAGTGCGGGACGCGAGGCCCAGGCGGTTTCGGTCTCGGAGGTGTCGTTCGCGGAGCTCGGTGAAGAAGAGATCGCCACTTACCTCGCCACCGGCCAGGCCGAGGGCAAGGCCGGGGCCTACGGCATCCAGGGTGCTGCGGAACGCTTCGTGCGCCACCTTTCGGGTAGTTACTCCGGGGTCATGGGCTTGCCCCTGCATGAGACATCGCAGTTGTTGAAATCGTTCGGGGTGCAGTGATGTCCGAGGAAATCCTGGTCAACGTCACCCCGCGGGAGACCCGGGTGGCCGTGGTCGAGAACGGCATGCTGCAGGAATTGCACATCGAGCGCGGCTGGCGCCGTGGCGTGGTCGGCAACATCTACAAGGGCAAGGTGCAGCGGGTGATGCCGGGCATGCAGGCCGCCTTCGTCGACGTGGGCCTGGATCGCGCGGCGTTCCTGCATGCCAACGACGTGGTCCGCGCCGCGCCGGCGACCAATGGCGACGAGGTGGAAGTGCCGCCGTTGCCGACTTCCACGCCGATCGTGGAACTGTTGCGCGACGGCCAGGACATCGTGGTGCAAGTGGTGAAGGACCCGATCGGCAGCAAGGGCGCGCGCCTGACCACGCAGATCAGCATTCCCTCGCGCTACATGGTGCTGCTGCCGCAATCGAAGGTGATCGGCGTGTCCGCGCGGATCGAGGACGAAGCCGAGCGCCTGCGCCTGAAGACGCTGGTGGGCGACCTCGCCGCGACGCACGGCGGTCACGGCTACATCGTGCGCACCAACGCCGAGGGCCAGCCGGCCGAAGCGCTGGCCGAGGACATCGCCTACCTGGCGCGGGTGTGGGCGCTGGTCGAGCAACGCGGCCGCGAAGCGGCGCTGGGCGCGTGCATCTATGAAGACCTGACCTTGCCGTTGCGTGCGGTCCGCGACCTGATGCGCCGCGACGTGGAAAAGGTGAAGGTGGATTCGCGCGAGACCTGCGACCGCCTGCAGGCCTTCGCCGCCAAGTACATGCCGGTACTGGCCGAACGGATCGAGCATTACGCGGGCGAGCGCCCGATCTTCGACCTGTACGGCGTGGAAGACGAAATCGGACGCGCGCTGGAAAAGAACGTGCGCTTGAAGTCCGGCGGGTACCTGGTCATCGACCAGACCGAGGCGATGACCACTATCGACGTCAACACCGGTTCATTCCTCGGCCAGCGCAACCTGGAGGAGACGGTCTACCGCACCAACCTTGAAGCCGCGCAATCGGTGGCGCGGCAGCTGCGCCTGCGCAACCTGGGCGGGATCATCATCATCGATTTCATCGACATGGATGATCCCGAGCACCGTCGCCAGGTACTGCGCACGCTGGAGAAGGCGCTGTCGCGGGACCATGCGAAAACCACGGTTTACGAATTCTCGCCGCTGGGGCTGGTCGAGATGACCCGCAAGCGCACGATCGAAAGCCTGGAGCGCCAGTTGTCCGAATCCTGCCACGAATGCGGCGGGCGTGGCACGGTCAAGACCGCGGAAACGGTGACCTATGAGATCTTCCGCGAGATCACCCGCGCGGTGCGCCAGTTCGACGCCGCGCGCCTGCTGGTGATCGCTTCGCCCAAGGTCGTCGCCCGCATCACCGACGAGGAATCGCCAGCGGTGGCCGAGCTGGAGGAATTCCTGGGCAAGTCGATCCGCTTCCAGGCCGACGAGCAATACCTGCAGGAGCAGTTCGATGTGGTGCTGCTCTGAACGTGATGCCGCATCGTTGCGTATGACCGTGCTGGTGGTTTGCTGATGCCCACTCCGTTGCGCCGTCGTTTGCGCCTTGCGCGTCGTGGCGCCTGGTATCTCGTGGCCGGGGTGCTGGTGTGCATGGCGCTGGTGCTGGGCGTGGCCAGCCAGGTGCTGCCGTTGGCCGAGCAACATCCCGGGAAAATCGCCGCCTGGCTGAGCGCGCGCGCGGGACAGCCGGTGGCTTTCGATCACGTTGCGACGCAATGGACGCGACGTGGTCCGCTGTTGCGGCTGGATGGGCTGCGCCTGGGTGAAGGTGCTGGCGCGGTGCGCATCGGCGAAGCGGAAGTGTTGGTTTCGATGTATGCGGGATTGTTGCCGGGGCGCTCGTTCACCGAACTGCGTTTGCGTGGCCTCTCGCTGACGTTGCAGCGCGCGGATGACGGCAAGTGGTCGGTACTCGGCTTGCCGGGCCAGACCGGTGGCGGCGACCCTTTGAAGAACCTCGAAGGCCTGGGCGAGTTGCAGGTCATCGGCGGCAAGCTGGCGGTGTTGGCGCCTTCACTGGGCTGGAACGTGAGCCTGCCCAGGATCGACTTGCGCCTGCGCGTCGATGGCGGTCGCGTCCGCGCCGGTACGCGGGCATGGATGCGCGCGGACGGCACGCCCGTGCAGGCCGCTTTCGATTTCGATCGCGATAGCGGCGATGGCCGCGCCTACGTGGACACACAGGTCGCGGATATCGCCGCGTGGGCCCCGTTGTTGCGCTATGCCGGGGTGACGGCCGAATCGGGAAGGGGCCGCGTGCAGGGCTGGATCGAATTGCGCAAGCATCGCGTGGTGCTGGCGACGTCGGAACTGAAGCTGCAGCAGGTGCAGTTGGGCGGTGCTCCGCTGGCTGATGGGCGCACTATTCCGCGCGCGCATTTCGAGCGTGTCGAAGGACTGGTGCGCTGGCGTCTTACCGGCAGGGGTTGGCGTTTCGATGCACCGCGGCTGCTGGTGGGCAGCGAGCAGTCGCCGCAGAAGCTGGATGGCCTGGTGCTGGCGGGCGGGCGTGAATATGCGTTGCTGGCCGAGCAGATCGATGCCGCACCGTTGCTGGCCCTGGTGAGCCTGAGTGATCGCGTCGATCCCGGCTTGCGCCAGTGGTTGTCGCAGGCCAAACCCGGCGCGCGACTGGCGCAGGTGTCGTTGGCCGGTAACAGTGCCCGCGGCCTGCGTGCCCAGGGCAGGTTGGAAGGAATCAGTTTCCTGGCCATAGGCCATTCGCCCGGGATCAGCGGACTGGCGGGCGAGTTCACTGGAGACGACCAGGGTTTCGCGTTGAAGCTCGATCCGGCCAGTGCCTTCCGCTTCGACTGGCCCAGCGGTTTCGGCGTGGTCCATGACGTGACCCTGGATGGTTCGCTTGCGGGCTGGCGCGAGGGCGCGGGCTGGCGCGTCGGCACTTCGGCGTTGCGCATCCGCGGCAAGGATTTCGGCGCCGACGCACGCGGCGGCCTGTGGTTCCAGGGCGATGGCACGCGGCCGTGGATCGACATCGCCGCCGACATCGCCGAAGCGCCGGTGCCGGTGGCCAAGGGCTTCTGGATCCACGACAAGATGTCGAAGGCCACGCTGGACTGGCTGAACAGCGCACTGGTGGGCGGCAAGGTGCGCGACGGCCACGCCCTGGTTTCCGGTGACCTCGACGACTGGCCCTTCGTCCACAACGACGGGCGCTTCGAGGCGACTGCGCGCATCGATGGCGGCCAGTTCAAGTTCCAGCCCGACTGGCCGGCGATGGATCGCGTGGATGCGCGGATCGCCTTCATCGGCAACGGTTTTTCCATCGAGGGGCAAGGCGCGCTGGCGGGCGTGGGGGTGGAAGCCTTCAAGGCAGGCATCCCGGATTTCGGCAAGGCCGAACTCTCGGTCAGCGCGCGCGGTGGATCCGATGCCGCGCAGATGCTGGCTATGCTGCGGCAGTCGCCGTTGCAGAAACAATACGGCGATACCTTGACCAGCCTCACCGCCAGCGGTCCGGCGCGCGCCACCTACGACATGTTGCTGCCGTTGCACACGGAGCATGCGGCTGCAAGGAAAACCAAAGGCACGGTCGAGCTGCTGGGCGCCAAGCTGGCGGACAAGCGTTGGAACCTCGCTTTCGATGGAGTGACCGGCAAGGCGGATTTCGATGGCGACGGCTTCGCCGCGGAAAAACTGGCGGTCAGCCAGAAGGGCCAGCCGGGCATGCTCTCGCTGCGCGCGGGTAGCGGCGTACGCGACAGGCAAAAGGCGTTCGAAGCGGAACTTGCGGCCAGCCTGACCACTACCGAACTGCTCGACCGCGCCCCGGAAATGGCCTGGCTCAAGCCCTACATCGAAGGTCGTTCGCAATGGACCGTGGGCGTGACAATGCCCAAAGGTGGCGCGGGCGATGTGCCCAGCCAGTTGAAACTGCATTCCGACCTGGTAGGAACCACGCTCAAGTTGCCGGCACCGCTGGACAAACCTGCCTCCCGGCCACTG
This sequence comes from Pseudoxanthomonas sp., assembly GCA_050737675.1. Taxonomy (GTDB): domain Bacteria; phylum Pseudomonadota; class Gammaproteobacteria; order Xanthomonadales; family Xanthomonadaceae; genus Pseudoxanthomonas_A. Next base: position 861 of record JBOHXX010000202.1, on the reverse strand, counting down.
TCGACCACCGTGCAAACCGCTATGCCGATGGGCAGCGGCGACATCGATGTCGCCTTCGGCAAGCTGCTGGCCCTGCGCGCTCGCGGCGATGAAAAGCAGACCGGCGTGCGCGTGGTCCTGGGCAGCAACGTGGTCAATGAGGCGCCACCGGCTTCCGGGCTGGTCGCCACCGGGCGTACTTCGAACCTGGACGCGATCGAATGGATCGCTTTGGCCAAGAGCGGCAGCGGCAATGGCAACAAACTTCCGCTGCGACGCATCGACGTCACCGCCGATCGCCTGCTGTTGCTGGGTTCGGCGTTTCCCGATACGCGCCTGCAGGTGGCGCCCGCAGTCAATGCGTTGGCGGTGAAGATGGAAGGCCCGGCGCTCTCGGGCGCCCTGCTCGTGCCCGATGCGGACGGTGCGGTGATAGCGGGCAAGCTCGCACGGCTCTACTGGCGCGATGCTTCGCCCGGCTCCATGGATGCAACGGCTGGCAGTGATGCTTCGACCGATCCTTTCAATCCCGCGGCGATACCGCCGTTGAAACTGGACATCGACGACCTGCGTTTCGGCGACGCCAGCCTGGGCAGCGCGCAACTGCGCACGCAGCAGGTGGCGGCGGGCATGCATGTGCAGCAACTGGCGCTGCGTTCGCCCGGGCAGAAGATCGACGTGCAAGGCGACTGGCTGGGGCGTGGCGCCGCCGCGCGCACGCAGTTGAGCACCGACATCGACAGCCAGGACCTGGGCGGCCTGATGGACGACCTCGGCTTCAAGGGCCAGGTGCGGGGTGGCAAGGGCAAGGTGAAGTTCGACGCCGGCTGGTCCGGCAGCCCTGCCGACTTCGCTTTGTCGAAGATGGAAGGCAGCCTGCAC
>JBOHXX010000201.1:0-6342 GCA_050737675.1 Pseudoxanthomonas sp. | reverse complement strand
CCATGGGCGCGAGCTCTCCGATCCGATCGCGAAACAAGCCAAGAGCTCGCGCCCATGGGGCGCTCCTACGGGAATTATTTCCGTTCGAGCACCAGCAGCGGATCGATGCGCACGTCAAACCAGTTCATCCCCCAATGCAGATGCGGCCCCGTCGCACGCCCCGTAGCACCGACCGCGCCAATGACCTGGCCCTGTTCGATCCGATCCCCGACCTTCACGTCGATGCGCGAAAGGTGCAGGAAATTCGAACTCACCCCGAAGCCATGGTCGAGCAGCAACGTGCCGCCGGTGAGGTAGAGATCCGGTGCGGCGAACGTCACCACGCCGGCCGCGGGCGCCTTGACCGGTGTGCCGGTCGGCACCGCGATGTCCATTCCCGAATGCCCGGATCCCGGCTGCCCGTTGTACACGCGGCCATTGCCGAAGCGGCCGCTGATGCGGCCCTGCACCGGCCAGAGGAAGGCTTGGGCGAAGTCGGTACGGTCGTCGTCGCGGCCGCGCGCCGCGACCACCAGCGCCTGTTCGCGCTTGATCCGCGCGGCGATCTCCGGCGGCGGGTTGACCGTCTTCGGCGGCACGCCGTTGACGTGTTCCAGCGGCCAGTCGCGCGCGGTGACCATGATCAGCACGGCGTCGCGGATGCCGTCGGGGCGCTTGATCTCGACCTGCAGCGGTCCCTTCTCGTCGCGGCCTACGCCGAAGACCACGGTGCCGTAACTGCTCACGCGTAGTTCGCGGCCCGCATAACCGACCTTGCTGCCGGGCGGCACCTTGCCGAACACGAGTGCGCCCTGCGAAACGCTGGCAGGGAAGACGATACGGGGGCTGGTTTGCACCTGTGCCGAAGCGATGTTCGCAGGGGCGGGCGGATTGCTCGCTTGCGTCTGTGCAGAAGCGGCTGTCGCACAGGCAGTCAGCAGCAATATCGTCATGACCAGCCATGCGGCTGTTGAAAACCCCGCGAAGGCGGGAATCGCTCTTCGGACAGATTGCGAAAACTTGTCCGAAGAGCGAAGGAGCGATTCCCGCCTTCGCGGGAATGACGAACAAGAACAAGAACGGGATAGCAGAATCAACGATCGAACTCCAGCCGCTGCCCGTTCGGCGTGCCGACCAGTTGTTCCCCATTCCAGACCATGCGCCCATTGACCCAGGTGGCGCCGATGCGCGACTGGAACGTGGTGCCTTCGAACGGCGACCAGCCGCATTTCGACAGCACGTCCTCGCGGCGCACGGTGAAGGGTTCGTCCTCCACCAGCACCAGGTCGGCCCAGTAGCCTTCGCGCAGGAAACCGCGTTCCTTCACGTCGAACAGCCGCGCCGGCGCATGCGCCAGCTTGTTGACGATCTGCGCGCGGGTCGATTTCTTCTCGTGCACCAGTTCCAGGGCCGCGACCAGCGCGTACTGGACCAGCGGCAGGCCGGAAGGAGCCTGCGAATACGGCCTGGACTTCTCCTCCAGCGTATGCGGCGCGTGGTCGGTCGCCAGTACGTCGATGACGTCCTCGGCCAGCGCGCGGATCAGCGCCTCGCGGTCGCTGGCGTCCTTGATCGCCGGGTTGCACTTGATCAGGTTGCCGAGGCGCGCGTAGTCCCCGCGGTCGAAGCGCAGGAAATGGATGCAGGTTTCCGCAGTGATCTGCTTGCGCGCGCCATCGGCGTGGATCAACGGGCCCTTCTGGAACAAGGCCAGCTCGTCGGCCGTGGAGATATGCAGCACGTGCAGGCGGGTGCCGTGCTTGCGCGCCAGTGACAGCGCCAATCGGGTGGACTTGATGCAGGCCTCGCGGGAACGGATTTCCGGATGGCATTCCACCGGGATGTCCTCGCCATAACGCACCTTGAACAAGGCCAGGTTGGCATCGATGGTCGGCGTGTCTTCGCAGTGGGTGATGATGGGCGTGGGCGCTTCGCGGAAGATCGCGTCCAGGGTGTCCGGGTTGTCGACCAGCATGTTGCCGGTGGAGGCGCCCATGAACACCTTGATGCCCGGCGCGGTCTTCGGGTCCAGGGTGCGCACCGCTTCCAGGTTGTCGTTGCTGGCGCCCAGGTAGAAGCCGAAGTTGCTCCAGGCCCGGCCCGCTGCGGCGTCATACTTGGCCTGCAGGGCCTGCGCGTCCAGGGTCGGCGGGGTGGTGTTGGGCATGTCCATGAAGGTGGTCAGGCCGCCAGCCGCGGCTGCCGCCGATTCGGTCGCGATATCGCCCTTGTGGGTCAGCCCGGGTTCGCGAAAATGCACCTGGTCATCGACCATGCCCGGCAACAGCCAGCGACCGCCGGCCTCGATCACCTGGTCGCCGGGTTGCGCGCTCAACTGGCCACCGACATGGGTGATGCGGCCGTTGGCGAAACGCAGGTCGCCATCGAATTCGCGACCTTCGTTGACCAGGCGGGCGTTGACTATCAGCGTACCGGGCATCAGCGGGTTCCTGTGGAGAGTGGAGGGTGGACGTGGCTTTTCGGACTACTTCCCGGGGATCGGATCGTGCCCGCCGGGGTGGAACGGATGGCAGCGTCCGATACGTCGCAACGCCAGCCAACTGCCCTTCAACGGACCGAAACGGGCGATGGCTTGCATCGCGTATTCCGAACAGGTGGGCTCGAAACGGCAACGTGGTCCCAGCAATGGGCTGATGAAGCGCTTGTAAAACCGCAGCAGGACAATGAGGAAGCGGCCAATCATCGGCTGATGATATGCGACTCGGCCGAATTCGTGGTTGCCGGACCTCGCCGGGTAGGCTATAAAGGCGCCCCCTTCCCGGACCTCGGGAAGTTGAAGGACGCTTTTCGTGGCTGCAAAGAAACCTGCGAAGAAGGCCGCCAAGCCGGTCAAGAAACCCGCCAAGCCCGTCGCCAAGAAGCCCGCCGCCAAAACGGCCCCCGCCAGGAAACCAGCGGCCAAGCCCGTGGCCAAGAAGGCGCCGGCCAAGCCGGTAGCCAAGAAGGCGGTCGCGGCCAAGAAAGCAGTAGCCAAGAAGGCCCCTGTTGCCAAGAAAGCGGTCGTGGCCAAGAAACCGGTCGCCAAGAAGCCCGTGCCCAAGCCCGCAGCCAAGGCTGCTGCGAAGGTTGTGCCGGCCAAGAAACCCTCTGCCAAGCCAGTTCCGACCAAATCTGTTCCGTCCAAATCCGTACCGAAACCGGCCGCCAAGCCGGTTGCGGCCAAAGCGACTCCTGCCAAGACCGCCCCCCCGGCCGCTGGCCGTGCCGTAGCGCCTGTTTCCAAGGCTGCAACCCCGGCACCGGCGCCAGCCGTCAAACCGACTCCCAATAAATCAGTGCCTTCCCCCAAGACAACCTCAAAGAACACCTCGAAAGCCTCTTCCGTACCGCCGGCTCCCGTCGCCAAGGCGCCCATCCCGCGTCCCGTGGGCAAGGTGGCCGTGGCCGTGGTTTCCAGGCCCTCGGCCACGCCCGCACCGCGCGGCAAGGTCAAGGTGGTGCCCTTCAAGACCGATGAAGCCACCGGCCGGCCGCTCGTTCCCAACGGTTACAGGCCGGCGGCGGACGAGGAGTACATGAGCACGCTGCAACTGGAGTACTTCCGCCAGCGCCTGCTCGACTGGCGCGCGGACCTGGTGGAGGAATCCAAGCAGACCATCGAGAACCTCAAGGACGAAGTGCGCGATGTCGGCGACGAAGCCGAGCGCGCCACCCGCGAAACCGAGAATTCGCTGGAACTGCGTACCCGCGACCGCTATCGCAAGCTGATCGGCAAGATCGACAGCACGCTCAAGCGCCTGGAAGGCGGCGACTACGGTTACTGCGCCGACACAGGCGAGGAAATCGGCCTGGAACGCCTGGAAGCGCGCCTGACCGCCGAGCGCACCATCGATGCGCAGGAGCGTTGGGAACACCTGCAGAAGCAGCAGGGCGATTGACCCTGCGCAATTGAAGTTCCGGTTCTCGCAAAAAAACCCGCCAAGGCGGGTTTTTTTGTTGCCGAGCTTCTGTGGGAGCGGCGTCCCCGCCGCGAGCACTTGCTCTGGCTGCAGTTTTGCTGGAAATGAAAAATCCAGAGGTCGCGGCGAGGACGCCGCTCCGACGATCTGGCTTTACTGAAGGTCCTGCAGGTTCAACCTCCGCAGCTTCGGCGCCTTCCAGGCGGTGACGCCGACCACGCCGAGGGTGACGAAGCCGCCCATCAACACAGCCGGCACCAGGCCCAGCAGGCGCGCCATCACGCCATCGTAGAAGGCGCCAAGTTCGTTGGACGAGCTGATGAAGATGCTGTTGATCGAGGACACCCGGCCGCGCATGTGGTCCGGAGTCACCAGTTGCATGATGGTCGAACGCAGCACCACCGACACGCCGTCGCACATGCCGTAGGCGACCAGCAGTGCCGCCGACAGCCAGAACTGCCGCGACAGGGCGAAGGCGATGGTGCACAGGCCGAAGCTGGCCACCGCCAGCAGCAGCACGCGGCCGGCGTGGCGCTGCAACGGATGGCGGGTCAGCCACAACGCCACCGCGATCGAACCCACGGCAGGCGCTGCGCGCAGCATGCCCAGTGCCTCCGGGCCATGGTGCAGGATGTCCTTGATGAAGGCCGGCAGCATCGATACCGCGCCGCCCAGCAGCACCGAAAACATGTCCAGCGCCATCGCGCCCAGCATGATCTGGTTGGAGGCGACGAAGCGCGCGCCCTCGGCGATGCTGGCGAACACCGGGCCACGCTGCTGTTGCTGGGCAGGCTCGGTTACCGGCATCAGCAGCAGGGCGGCGGCGGCGGCGATGGCGAAGCAGGCAGCCAATCCATAGGCGAAAGGCGTGCCGAGGCTGCCGACCAGCAGGCCACCCAGCGCCGGGCCCAGCACCAGTCCGCCCTGGAACACCACGCTGCCCATGCTGGCGCCGCGAGCGAACTGCTCGCGCTTGAGCACGCGCGCGAACAACGCGTTGTAGACCGGCCCCAGGAACGAGCGGCCGACGCCGCCGACTGCGATGGCCAGGTAGATCGGCCACAGGCCGTGCAACGGCAGCACGTCGATGGCAACCAGGGTCAAGGCAATGGCATTCGCGGCCAGGCCGAGGCAGGCCGCCGCGCCCAGCTTGCGTCGTGGCAGGTGGTCGACCAGGTAGCCGGAGAACGGAGCGACGCAGAAGAACGGAATCACCTCGGCCAGGCCGACCAGGCCCAGCGACCACGGATCGCGGGTGATTTCGTACACATGCCAGCCCACCGTCACTGCCACGATCTGGTACGAGAACAGCGTGCAGATGCGATACAGCATCAGCCAGCGGAAGCCAATGCTTTGCAGCGGAGACGCTGGTGCTTCGCTCATGCCGCGGCGCGTTGCGCAGTGTCGTGGATGAAGGCCAGCAGCGAGGCCAGTCCGTTGCTGCGGGTCGGCGACAAGTGCTTGGCCAGGCCGATGTCGGCGATGTAGTCCGGCGTGGTGGCGAGGATTTCCTGCGCGCTGCGGCCCGAATAGACGCGTAGCGCCAGGTAGATCAGCCCGGAGACGATCGCCGAATCGCTGATCGCGCTGAAGTCGAGCCGGTCCGCATCGCCTTGCGGCACGATCCAGACCAGTGACTGGCAACCGAGCAACCGGTTTTCCTCGATTTTCCATTCCTCCGGGAACGGCGGCAGCTTTCGACCCAGGTCGATCAGGTATTGGTACCGCTCGGACCAGTCGCTGAAGAAGCCGAACTCGTCCTTGATCGCCAGTTGCGCGTCGGTGGGGGTGGCTTCGAGGGGGAAGGTACTAGTACTCACAGGAGTTACTCATGATTCGTCGTCCTCGCGAAGGCGGGGACCCAGCGACTTTCGCTCTGGTTGTAGAAGGGCAAAAGCACAAGGTTCGTCATCCACCAGGAATTTTCCGTCCCGGCGAAAGCAGGAGATTTTTTTCAACGGCCGAATGGCTGGTCATGGCGATGATGGAGATCAACCACGTTTCCAGCGTACGCCCTGCGCGGTGTCTTCCAGCATCACGCATACGGCGGCGAGTTGATCGCGGATGGCGTCGGAACGTGCGAAGTCGCGATTCTTCTTCGCCTCGTTGCGTTCATCGATCAGCGATTGGATGCGGACATCATCGTCGCTCGATGCGCCGCGCCCGAACCACTCGGCCGCTACCTGCTGCAACAGCCCAAGGGCCAGTCCGGCGCCCAGCAATTCCGATTTCAGTCGTTTCTTTTCTTCCTGGGTGCCGGCCTTGCGCGTTTCAGCCGCGATCCGGGCAAGCTCGGCGAGGGCCAGCGGGGTATTCAGATCGTCGTCCAGCGCGGCCTCCACTGTGGCCGGGATGGCGGGTTCGGTCTGGATAGCGGCAAGATCGCGCAGCGTCCCGTACAAGCGGTCCAGGGTCCGCACCGACTGCTCGATCAGCGCATCCG
>JBOHXX010000200.1:0-6377 GCA_050737675.1 Pseudoxanthomonas sp. | reverse complement strand
GGATGGTGCTGGGACTACCTGATCTGTGGGACGGAGAGTAGGGCCGGTAGGACAGAATTGCCCTTTTGGTGAGGGCTAAGCGGGTTTGCTCCTGATTCCCTCTCAGCCCCTTCACAGACAGAAGACACCTCCCTCACTCCTCACTCCTTGTTTCTCCCTCCTCGCTCCTCCCCCGCCTATGCGACAATCGCGGCCCGTTTTGCAGCCGTCCCCTACCCAGTGAATTTCGAACAACTGCAGGCGTTCGCCAGCTCCTCGCCCATGCTGTCGCTGGCCCTGGCCGGATTGACCATCGCCCTCATCGTCACCGAAGTCGCGCACCTGTTCCGCGGTTACAAGGCCTTGCGTCCGGCCGAGCTGACCACGCTGATCAATCGCGACAACGCCCTGGTGGTGGATCTGTCGGCCAGCGGCGACTTCGAGAAAGGCCATATCGCCGGCAGTCGCAACGTCGCGCCCAGCCAGTTCGATCCCGAAAACAAGCTGCTGGCCGCGGCCAAGCAGCTGCCGGTCGTGGTGGTCTGCCGCAACGGCCAGGCTTCGGCTGGCGCGGCCAAGCGCCTGAAGAAGGCCGGCTTCGAACAGGTGTCGTGGCTGGACGGCGGTATCGCCGCCTGGCAGCAGGCCGACCTGCCGCTGGTCAAGGGCCGCTGAGCTCGGTTGTACAGGCGTTGCGCCCTTGAACCCGGGCCGGCGCGTCGCCATCCCGTGAGATAATCCCTTTCTTTTTTCCATTCAGATTTACGGAGTACGTCCATGTCCGACGAAACCACCAACGGCGCCGCCGCACCCGCCGAAGCCAACGGCCCCGCCTTCACCGTCGAGAAGATCTACGTCAAGGACGTGTCCTTCGAAGTGCCCGGCGCGCCCGCGATCTACAGCGAGAACGTGCAGCCGGAACTGCAGCTCAACCTCAACCAGAGCGTGATGCGCCTGAACGAGAATGCGTTCGAAGTGGTCCTGGCCGTGACCCTGACCTGCAAGGCCGGCGACAAGACCGCGTACGTGGCCGAAGTGAAGCAGGCCGGCGTGTTCGGCATCGCCGGCCTGGAACCGCAGGCGGTCGACGGCCTGCTCGGCACCCAGTGCCCGAACATCCTGTTCCCGTACATCCGCCAGATGCTCAGCGACCTGATCCAGGCGGGCGGCTTCCCGCCGTTCTTCCTGCAGCCGATCAATTTCGACGGCCTGTATGCCGAAACCCTGCGCCAGCGTGCGGCCCAGGCCGAAGGTGGCGAGCTGGCCAACGCGGAAACGGCGGGTAACGCCTGATATCTTTTCCCCTCTCTCCTTGCGGCGCCCGAAAGGTGTGCAAGGCTGAGAGGGTGGTCGAAGGTCGGGAGAAGGTTCCGCTTTGACTTCCCTTGGCCCGGGCGTGCACAGGGGGAACTCAATGACGCAAATCCTGAAAGTCGCCGTACTCGGCGCGGGCTCCTGGGGCACCGCGCTGGCTGCCTTGATGGCCCGCCACGGGCATTCGGTGGTGTTGTGGGGCCGTGATGCGCAGGCTGCCGACGCCATCGACCGGCAGCATGAAAATCCGCGTTACCTGCCCGGCATCGCCTTGCCGGACACGCTGCGCGCCACTTCCGACTTCGCCGCTTCGCTGCGCGACGCCGACCTGGTGCTCGTGGTCGTGCCCTCGCATGCCTTCACCGAGACCCTGCGCCTGCTGGCGCCGCTGCGCCCTGCCGCAGCGGGCGTGGCCTGGGCGACCAAGGGCTTCGAGCCGGGTTCCGGGCGTTTCCTGCATGAAGTGGCCGAGGACATCCTTGGTCCGCAGGTGCCGCTGGCGGTGGTCACCGGCCCCTCGTTCGCCAAGGAAGTGGCGCTGGGCCTGCCTACCGCGGTGACCGTGCATGGCCAGGATCCGGATTTCGCCCAGCGCGTGGCTGACGTGCTGCATGGGCCCGCGTTCCGTGCCTATACCGGCGATGACATGGTCGGTGCCGAACTCGGCGGAGCCATGAAGAACGTGCTGGCGGTCGCCACCGGCGTCGCCGATGGCATGCAACTGGGCCTCAACGCGCGCGCCGGCCTGATCACCCGCGGCCTCAACGAGATGCTGCGCCTGTCCGCGGCGATCGGGGCCAAGCCGGAAACGGTGATGGGCCTGGCTGGGCTGGGCGACCTGGTGCTGACCTGCACCGGCGACCTGTCCCGTAACCGCCGCCTCGGCCTGGCCCTGGGCCGTGGCCAGTCGTTGTCCGATGCGGTGCGCGAGATCGGCCAGGTGGTCGAATCGGTGCAGACCGCCGATGAAGTCCTGCGCCAGGCTGATCGTCACGGCATCGACCTGCCGATTTCCAGCGCGGTGCGCGATGTGTTGCACGGCGACCTGACCCCCGCCGCAGGCCTGCGGCAACTGCTGGCGCGTGAACAGAAACCCGAATATCCGGAAACCCTGTTCAAGGATTGAGCCGGAAAAGATCGTCGTCGTAGGAGTGCCCCATGCGCGCGAGCTCCTGCTTTTCGATTGCATCGCGAAGTGCTCGCGCCCATGCGGCGCTCCTGCATAAAAAAAGCCCGGCACTAGGCCGGGCTCAGGGTGCGACGCGGAGAGAGAGGGACGCGTCGCGTTACGCGGTTCGCAAGTTCATAGCAGACAGAACGTACAACCAGGTGAACCAGATGTTCGGGCTCCGTTACCACGCGCCCGCCATCTGTTGAGGCTCGTTACCAGGTGAAGCGCGGGCCCACGAACCACTGGGTATCGTTGTCGGCGAACTTGACGTCGCCGGTGATGCCCCAGTTCGGGTTGAACTTCACCTGCGCACCCAGGCGGCCGTAGAAATCGCCGTCGTAGTCCTTGCCGTCTTCGTAGCCGGCCATCGCATAGCCTTCCACGAACGGGGTCAGCCCGGCGCGCACGCCGACTTCGGCGCTGTAACCATCCAGGTCGTCGCCCGGGAAGCGCACCCCGCCCACGGTGTAGTCGTCGCCCTTGAACTTCTCATAGGCCACGCGGCTGACCAGGTCGACCTTCTGCGAGATCTCGTGGTTGTAGCCCAGGCCCACGCGCCACTGGTCGTAGCCGTAGTTCACGTCCTTGAAGTCCTGCTGGTTGTAGCTGCCGAACACGTGGAAATTCGGCGCGATGGCGACCGAGCCGTTCAAGCCCCAGCCATCGGAATCGGGTGCCTTGTCCAGGTTGGTGGCGGTGTAGCCACCCTCGACATAGTTATAGGAAACGCCTTCGGCGGCGGAAGCGGAGGTGCTTACGGCCAGGGCCGGCAAGGCGAGCAGGGTCAGGGCAAGCAAAGACTTCTTCATTTCAATGGACCTCGTTGATTTATGGTTATTAGCCAGCGCTGGGGCATCAAGCCGTTCGCAGCCGGTTTGTGAAGTGTCCGTTAAACCAGTGCAATGCCCACTGAATATCAAACTGACCAGTACATAAATTAACGGGCTAATTGCGGAACTTATCCGCGATCCTCAGTACGTCGATTCCCGCCTTGCGGGAAGCATGAATTCGGCGTTATGCGCCGCCGGCGAACCCGGACTGGCGCCAGGCTTCGAAGACGACCACGGCGACGCTGTTGGAAAGATTGAGGCTGCGATTGTGCGGGCGCATCGGCAGGCGCAGGCATTGTTCCGGCGGCAGGCTTTGCAGCACATCGGCGGGCAGGCCGCGGGTTTCGGGGCCGAATAAAAGCGCATCGCCGGGCAGGTAGCGCGGCTGGTCGTAGCGTTGGCTGCCGCGGGTGCTGAGGGCGAACAGGCGTCGTGGTGCGATCGCGGCCAGGGCCGCTTCCAGCGTGGCGTGGACCTGCAGCGTGGCGTATTCGTGGTAGTCCAGGCCGGCGCGTCGTAGCTGCTTGTCCTGCAGGTCGAAGCCCAGGGGCTCGATCAGGTGCAGCCGCGCGCCGGTGTTGGCGCAGAGGCGGATCACATTGCCGGTGTTCGGCGGAATCTCCGGCTGGTACAGCAGCACGTCCAGGTCCAGTGCGCCGGGTGTCGCGGTGTCGATATCCATTGCAGGGATTCTACGGCGCCGCTTCCAGGATGCGTGCGGTCCGGCCGTGGTTGCGGTGATGCTTGAAGCGGTTATTGCAGGTGGAACAATACTTACTGCAAGAAGCTTGCTTCAAGCGATCAACGCGCAGCCAGCTGCTGGGCCAGGGTGGCGACACCCACGGCGACGATCTGGATGTCTTCGGCCGAAGGACGCACGGTCACGACAGGCATGTCGACGACGCGGGCGGTGTTGTCGGCCAGGAAGAAGGCCAGGTCTTGGGCGGCCGGACGTACAGTCACGCCGGCCAGGTCCACGATCTTGTTGGCCTGGAAGTAAGCGGCATCTTCAAGGGAAGGACGCACGGTCACGGTCGGCATGTCGACGATGCTGTTGCTGGTCGGGGCAGCGGCAGTAGCGAGCGTGGCACTGGAGGAGTGGGCGGCAACCAGCGAACCGGCGACGATGGCGAACAGGGCGGCGGCGGACAGCGGGATCAGGGTCTTGGCGTTCATGGTGTTGGGCCTCGTTAGTGACGTTGTTGGGTGGTGTGGTAGTAAAGTAGTACACCTAATCAGATCAGTCAAGCGGAACTTTTATTTCGAGCTCCTAAATTCAGCTTTCAGTCAGCTTTGCTTGTGGTTGGTTGGTTCTTATGGGCTATGAAGCATGTGCCATGCCAACTTCAACCATTTGATTTTCAAGGAAATAAAAGAATAATCCGGTGTCCGCTAGTGTCCGTTGCGGTGTCCGTCCGGCGGTTGATGCGTACCAAGACGCTTGCACATTCGGGTTGTGACTCCCTCTCACGAGCGAAACCGAATCGCACGGCCAGCCTTGTGGACACAGGTCTGGGATGCGGTTCAGGCGGCCAGGGTTGAAGGCAAGGGCAGAAACGGCAGCGTCCGCAGCGCTTGCCAGGGCAGGGTTTGGCTCCTGCCCGTCGAGAAAACGACCAGGATCCCCGCCCTGCAGGCCATCGATCAGCCGCTGCAGGCCGGCGACCTAGTCGCGTGGCGTCAGGGCAGGCCGAATCTCTGGATCGCCGGCCTGGACGGACTTGCCGAAGTCTTCCCGCCACGCGGGAAACCGGCGTTGTTGATCAGCAAGTCGAGCGGGTGACCGTCGGCCAGGAGTGGAGGCTCGTGCACCAGTGCAGCATTGCGCCCGACTTCGGCCACGTTTAGCGGAACCACCCGCAGGCGGCCAGATGCTTGCCGCCAAGACATTCAATGCAGCGGCCTTGCCGGGGTGGCGGCAGGTGGCGATGACCTGGTTACCGCGGCAGCAGTTGCCGCGTGAACTCCAGGTCCAGGCCCCGGTTGGCCCGGTCACCGGAACACATAAGCAAGTATGTGGACATGGCCACGTCCCCCTCGCACCCATGCCTTGTGGCCTAGTGTAAAGACCGGGCCCGGCCGCTAGCATCACCGGCCAGCTGCCGGTTTCCATTGCAACTATTGCAACTATCCCGCTACAACCCTTTCCTGCCGCCACTACATGGAGTTTCCGATGACCTTTTCCACCAGTCCGCTGCGCCGTCCGCGCGCCGCCCTGCTCTCCGTCGCCCTGTCCACCGCGCTGGGCGGGCTGTATTTCGCGCCGGAAGCGGTCCAGGCCAAGCCAGCCGCGGGGGTGGAGGTCGATATCGCCTACCAGGAATTCACCCTGCCCAACGGCTTGCGAGTGATCGTGCACACCGACCGCAAGGCGCCGATCGTGGCGGTCAACGTCTGGTACCACGTCGGCAGCAAGGACGAACCCGCCGGTCGCACCGGCTTCGCCCACCTGTTCGAACACCTGATGTTCAACGGTTCGGAGAACGCCCCGGGCGAATTCTTCAACCCGTTCAAGCAGGTCGGCGCCACCGGCCAGAACGGCACCACCAATTCCGACCGCACCAACTATTTCGAGAACGTGCCGACCACGGCGCTGGACATGGCCCTGTGGATGGAATCGGACCGCATGGGCCACCTGGTCGGTGCGATCGACCAGAAGACCCTGGACGAACAGCGCGGCGTGGTCCAGAACGAGAAGCGCCAGGGCGAGAACGAACCCTATGGCCAGGTCTTCGACCTGCTGGGCGAGAAGATGTATCCGGTCGGCCATCCCTACCACCACAGCACCATCGGCTCGATGGCCGACCTCAACGCGGCCTCGCTGGACGACGTGAAGAACTGGTTCCGCACCTGGTACGGCCCCAACAACGCGGTGCTGGTGCTGGCCGGCGACATCGACCTGGCCACGGCCAAGGGAAAAGTGGCGAAGTACTTTGGCGACATCCCGGCCACGCCGACCATGGCCCAGCCCAAGGTCGATGTCGCCGCGCACGACAAGGATTCGCGTTCGACCCTGACCGACCAGGTGCCGCAGACGCGCATCTACCGGGTCTGGAACGTGGCTGAATACGGCCAGCCGGACC
>JBOHXX010000199.1:0-6392 GCA_050737675.1 Pseudoxanthomonas sp. | reverse complement strand
CCGCGATGCTCTGCGCTTGTGACGACGATCTCCTTCAAGATTGCCGAGACGTGATGAAGGGTATCGCGGGCAAGGCCCGCCCCTACGGTCGCAGCCTCTGAGACGCGGAGGGTTTATCAGACAATCGTACTTATCCACAGGTTGTGCCATCGCGTGCACACAGGCGGAGCACCTACGATGGCTGATCAGATCCGCAGAGCGACGTCTCCCATCCGCGTTCGCCTCATCGCAAGCCCCGCACAGGCAAGCTCCACAAAGGAACACCCCGCAACCATGTCCGCACGCCCCGGCTTCCGTTACGACCAGCACGACGCCCGCATCGAGCAGCTGCGCGTGCCGCCGCATTCCATCGAAGCCGAACAGGCGGTGCTGGGCGGGTTGATGCTGGCGCCGGAAGCCTACGACCGCATCAACGACAAGCTCAACGACGTCGACTTCTACCGTCGCGACCACCAGCTGATCTATCGCGCGATCAGCGAACTGGCGGAAAAGGGCCGCCCGTACGATGCTGTGACCCTGGGCGAATGGTTCGAGTCGCAGGGCCAGATCGAACAGGTCGCCGGTGGCGCCTACCTGGTGGAGCTGGCCAGCACCACGCCTTCGGCCGCCAATATCGTCGCCTACGCCGAAATCGTGCGGGACAAGGCGGTGATGCGGCAGCTGATCGAGGTCGGCACGGCGATCATCAACGACGGCTTCCAGCCCGACGGCCGCGACAGCGCCGAACTGCTGGCCAAGGCCGAGCAGGAAGTTTTCGCCATCGCCGAGGCCGGCGCACGCGGACGCACCGATTTCACCGCGGTCAACACCGCGCTGAAGGATGCGTTCGATGTCCTGCAGAGTCGCTTCGAGAGCGGCGGCAGCATCACCGGCCTGCCTACCGGCTACCACGACTTCGACGAGATGACCGCTGGACTGCAGCCCACCGACCTGCTGATCCTGGCCGCGCGCCCGGCCATGGGCAAGACCACGCTGGCCTTGAACATCGCCGAGTACGCCGCGATCAAGTCGAAGAAAGCGGTGGCCGTGTTCTCGATGGAAATGTCGGCCTCGCAGCTGGCACTTCGCCTGATTTCCTCCAATGGCCGGGTCAACGCCACGCGTCTGCGCACCGGCCAGCTGGAGGACGAGGACTGGAGCCGCGTCACCAGCGCCATCCGCATGTTGAAAGAAACCAAGATCTTCATCGACGACACCCCGGCGCTGTCGCCCGACGTGCTGCGTTCCAAGGCCCGCCGCCTAAAGCGCGAGCACGACCTGGGGCTGATCGTGATCGACTACCTGCAGCTGATGGCCGTGCCCGGCAACAGCGAGAACCGCGCCACCGAAATCTCCGAAATTTCGCGCTCGCTGAAAGGACTGGCGAAGGAGTTGAACGTGCCGGTGCTTGCGCTTTCGCAGCTCAACCGCTCACTGGAAACCCGTACCGACAAGCGCCCGGTGATGGCCGACCTGCGTGAATCCGGCGCCATCGAGCAGGACGCCGACGTCATCGTCTTCATCTATCGCGACGACTACTACCACAAGGATTCGGCTGACAAGGGCCTGGCTGAAGTCATCATCGGCAAGCAGCGTAACGGCCCCACCGGTTCGATAAAGCTCAAGTTCTTCGGCGAATACACCCGCTTCGACAACCTGGCGCATGACGCGGTGGGAAGCTTCGAATAGGAACGGAACAAGGTCCGTCATGCCGGCGAAAGCCGGGATGGCGATCTTCAAACCGAATCGATCTTCGGTTTTTCCTGCGTCACCTTGTTCAGCAGTTTCACCGCATAGCCGCTGCCCGGGACCACCGCCGAAGCGACCTCCGCGCCGAGTTCGAACATCATCTCGCGCGACATCATGATGTCGACCTTCTCGCGGAACCATTCGCCGTTCTCGATCACTTCGCCGGTGAGTCCGTCGATCTCGATCACGCCCAGCTTGTTGTTCCAGTTGTATTCGAAGGCGAATACCGGTCGGAAGTAGAGGTGTGCGGTTGTGAATTCGATCGCGTCGCCCTGGATCGAGTGCGCATCGATCGGTTCGGCGGCGAGCTTCGCCTTGACGATCTGCACCGCGGCATTGAAAGGCAGTTGCGGGGGAACGGTTCCCACGACGTCCAGCTGGGTGCGTTCGGCGGCCTTGTAGCGCTCGATGTAGCCCTGCAACTTGGTTGGCTTGATCCCGCGCTTGAGCCCATCCTGGTGGATGACCGCGTCGATCTTGCGATGACAGAATTCCTGCAGTTGCACGTCGATGCGTGGCTTGCCGCCGCTGCCGGGCAGGATCTCGAAAGCGGTTCCGGCTATCTCCACCTTGCGCGCATGCGGATTGGTGATCTGCACCGGATAGACCGCTTCGTGCAGGTAATCGATCTCACGCCGCGCCACCAGGTGCCAGAACGGTTCATAGCGCAGTTCCCACTTGGACAGGCGCACCGTGTCGGCCTTGGGCCGGTTGAGCGGGTTGAGCCGCGCCAAGGTGCCGAAGGCGGCGAGCTTGCTCTTTTCCGCCTGTTCCTCCGCCGCGCGGCTGGGATAGACCTCTTCGAAATAAAGGATCCGGTAGACCGAACTGTCAGGGTTGATGGTCGGTTCCATGGTCTGCTTGCCGCCGGATACGAAGTCTCCAGATCATACGTAAAACAATGCACTGCAAGGACAGCGACCCAGGCAGGGCGCCCACGCAGCTTGTCAATGTGTGGTGAGTAGAATGGCGGCATGCCAAGTCCCAGCGTCGCCTGCATTAATCCCGGTAACCCGTGCCTGCCAACCGATGCGCGAGTGGGCGATCCGGTCGTGCCGTGGAGCAAGGGCCTGGCGGTGGATGCGATAGGCCAAGCCGCGGGCACCCTGGTTTGCGAGCCGGCGCGCGCGATCATCCACCGTATGCGCTTCGCAGAAGACTGAAAGCGCCATGCCCAATGCCATCGTCTGGTTCCGCAACGATCTGAGGCTGGCTGACAACCCGGCCCTGCATGCCGCACTGGATTCGGGGTTCACCCCAATCTGCGTGCATATCCATGCTCCCGTGGAAGAAGGGCAGTGGGCGCCAGGCGCGGCCTCCGAAGCATGGCACCATCATTCGCTGGTGGCGCTGGATGCGGACCTGCGCTCGCGCGGTTCACGATTGCTTCTGCGGCATGGACCGAGCAAACAGGCGTTGCAGTCGTTGATAAGAGAGAGCTCGGCTGAAGCCGTGTTCTGGAACCGCAAATACGAGCCTGCCACCCAGCCGCGTGATGCGGGAATAAAGCGCGAGCTGAAAGAGCAGGGCATGCAGGTCGAAAGCTTCAACGGCAGCCTGCTGTTCGAGCCCTGGTCGCTGGCGACCCAACAGGGCGGCCCCTACAAGGTGTTTACCCCCTTCTGGCGGAATGCGCTGAGCCAATGGCGAACCCCGGCGTCGCTGGAGCTGCCTGCCTCACTGCCTGCCGTGCCGGCGAACCTGGCGAGCGAAAATATTGATGCCCTTGGCCTGTTGCCGTCGCCGGACTGGGACAAGCAATTCTGGGAAACCTGGCAACCGGGCGAAGCCGGTGCGCATGAAGCGCTGGAAGTCTTCATCGACGGCGCCTTGCATGGCTATCGCAGCGACCGCGACCGCCCCGACCGGGTCGGGACCTCGTTGATGTCCCCGCATCTGCATTTCGGCGAGATCGCGCCGTGGCGCATCGCTGCGGAGTTGGAGAGATCGCGCACTGCCGCCAATGCAGAGGACATGGACGGTTACCTGCGCGAACTTGGCTGGCGCGAGTTTGCTTATCATCTGCTGCATCATTTCCCGGAAACAACCATTCGCAACCTCAACCCGCGTTTCGATAGCTTCGACTGGGCCAAGGCCGACGAGACGCAGTTACAGGCATGGCAACAGGGCCGCACCGGCATACCCATCGTGGATGCCGGCATGCGCGAACTCTGGCATACCGGCTACATGCACAACCGCGTGCGCATGCTCGTGGGCAGTTGGCTGACCAAGCACATGCGCCAGCATTGGCTGCAGGGCGCGCGGTGGTTCTGGGACACGCTGGTGGACGCCGACCTGGCCAACAACACCCTGGGCTGGCAGTGGGTGGCTGGAACCGGTGCCGATGCCTCGCCTTATTTTCGCGTGTTCAACCCGGTGACCCAGGCGCAGAAGTTCGATCCCGACGCGAGCTACATCACCCGCTGGATACCGGAGCTCGCGCCTTTGCCGGTTGCCGCACGCTTCGCTCCGTGGATGCATGCCGATCTGGCGATGCGTCTTGCGCCTTCGTACCCACGCACGCCCCTCGTCGAGCTGGCGCTGGGGCGAGATATGGCATTGGCTGCTTACAAGCGCAGCGCCGCCATCGAGCCGCGTTGACGCCCTTCACCACCGCGTGCTTCACTCGCCGCGGGAGAGGAGAAAACAATGGCAACGACGAAAGCGCCGCGCAAGGAACCCATGTCCCGGGTGGATACGGCATGGTTGCGCATGGAGCGCCCGACCAACCCGATGATGATCACCGGGGTGTTGATGTTCGACGAGCCGATGACCATCGAGCGGCTCAGGGACGTGGTCAAGAAGCGCTTCCTGGCCTATCCGCGCTTCCGGCAGAAGGCGGTGGACACGCCTGCTGGTGCGTCGTGGGTCGAGGACGCGAATTTCGACTTGGACCTGCATGTGCGTATCACCGCGTTGCCGGGACGTGCCGACAAGAAATCCGAGAAGAAGGCCTTCGAGCGCTTCGTCAGCCAATTGGCGTCCTCGCCACTGGACAAGTCGAAACCGCTTTGGCAATTCCACCTGGTCGAAAAATACGGCACCGGCTCGGCCGTGGTCGCGCGTATCCATCATTGCTACGCCGATGGCATGGCCCTGGTCCAGGTGATGCTGTCGATGACCGATACCGCCCGCAAGCCGGAAAAGAGCAGCACCCTGCGCGATGCGTGGCTGAAAAGCGACGGTGCCAACGTGGAACGTCGGGTTGGTGCCATCGACCGCTACATGAAGATCGGCGGCAAGGTGCTGGGCAAGGGCATGGACATGTACCGCGACCCGACCCTGGCCACGGTGTTGGCCAAGGAGGGCGGCGAGATCGGCCGCGAGCTGTTGGCCGCGCTGGCCTTGTCCGACGACCCGCCGACGCTGCTGCGGGGCACCCTCGGGGTCAGCAAGCGCGTGGCCTGGGCCGAGCCGCTGGATCTGGATGAAGTAAAAGCCGTCGGCCGCGCCTGCGACTGCACCGTCAACGACGTATTGATGGCAGCTGCGGCCGGAGCCTTGCGCGGCTACATGCTGGAACGTGGCGAAATCCTCGACGGCGTGACCCTGCGCGCCACGGTGCCGGTGAACCTGCGTCCGCTGGAACACGCCAAGAAACTCGGCAACCACTTTGGCCTGGTGTTCCTGGAATTGCCGGTGGGCGAAGACAACCCGATCCGCCGCGTGGAGCGGGTTGCGGAGTGCATGAATAACCTAAAAAACTCACGGCAAGCTATTGTTTCATTTGGACTTTTAGCAGCGCTTGGCATGGCTCCGGCGGCAGTGCAGGGCATCGCCCTGGATCTGTTCAGCCGCAAGGCCACGGCAGTGGCGACCAACGTGCCCGGACCGCAGCAGCCGTTGTACATGGGCGGTTGCGGGATGCGCGAAATGATGTTCTGGGTGCCGCAGACCGGTTCGGTTGGCATCGGCATCTCGATCCTGAGCTACAACAACCGGGTCCATTTCGGCCTGATCTCCGACGCCAAGCTGGTGCCCGATCCGGATGCGGTGATCCAGCGTTTCGGCCCGGAATTCGAGAAGTTGCTGTACCTGTCGCTGATGGGCGATTGGGACCGCAGCCTGGATTCGGAAGCCGCGATGTCGTTTGCCGACAGCCGAATCTGAACGAAATCCATCGCGGCCTGTTCATTTCACCTGCCAGACATGCATCAGCCGGTAGTTTCTCCCACCTGAACCACCTGCCTGACGAAAGTCCCAACAGCTAAGGAGAACGCGATGAAGAAGCAAGCAATGATGGTCGTGGCCACCACACTACTGGCCACGCTCACCCTGGGCGGCTGTGCTACCTACACCGGGCAGACCAACGACCCCAACGATCCCAACCGTACCCGCAACAATGCCTTGATCGGTGCCGGCATCGGCGCGGTCGCCGGCCTGCTCAGCGGCGGTGATGCCACCGAGCGCCGTCAGCGCGCACTGGTTGGCGTGGGGGTCGGCGGTCTTACCGGCGGCGCGATCGGCGCCTACCAGGACCGCCAGGAAGCCGAGCTGCGTCGCCAGACCGCCGGTACCGGGGTCGAGGTCAGCCGCGATGGCGATGTGATCAAGCTCAACCTGCCCGATGGCGTCACCTTCGATTTCGGCAAGGCCAACCTGAAGTCGCAGTTCTATCCGGCGCTCGACAACGTCGCCAGCACCCTGGCCCAGTTCAACCAGAC